>JANONT010000116.1:0-24521 GCA_031420955.1 Candidatus Nitrotoga sp.
TTTGCCGAAATGCGTTACGGGTTTTAAAAGAACGCTGATTTAATTCCCGACAATCCCACGCCGCGTCATTCCTGCGCATAACCAGCGACTTTGCTGGCGTTAACCAATTCCTTGCCCAACGTTTCTTGCTGGATTAGTCAGATGGCTATGCCAGCTTGGCATGCTGAGTGAAATACGCCAGTAAAACCCCTCTAATCGGCTCTTAACTAGGTGAGTAAATTTCATCTTTTTAGGGTAATTTAGCGGGCGATTGACCCACTCACTCTATAAATAGAATTGTGCTAGCATCCATTTCCGTTATTAATGGTCATGCTCTGAAAGGGCTACTGTAAAAACATAGCAAGATTTTATTTGGGAGAACGAGGTGATCCAAAATATTGATATTCGAGTGGCGCGATTTATCTATCTAACACCTATCTCACCCGCCCCGGCATCCAACATCCGCCATACTTCATTTTCATTTGGGGTGCCCGCATGAGAGCCCCCCTGCCACCGAATGAAACTGAGCGGCTGGCTGCATTACACAGCTATCACATACTGGACACAACGCCTGAATCTGGCTTCGATGATTTAACCCAGCTTGCCGCACAAATTTGCAACACCCCCATCGCGTTGGTTGCATTCGTGGATAAAGAGCGACAATGGTTTAAATCTAGATTAGGCTTGGATGTCACGGAAACCCCACGTGACTTAGCTTTCTGCGCGCACACTATCCTGCGACCGGACGAGATGCTCGAAGTACATGATGCACATCTTGATCCCCGTTTTGCCAATAATCCGCTGGTCACGACCGACCCTAAAATTCGCTTCTATGCGGGTGTACCGCTGGTCTCTAAGGACGGTTGTGTATTGGGCACATTGAATGTCATTGATTATCAGCCACGCCAACTGACCCCATTACAGAAATCGAGCCTACAAGCACTCAGTCGTCAGGCGATGGTGATACTTGAGCTACGCCACGCCCACTTCAAACAAAAATACATCGAAGAACAATTACGCCAAAGCGAAGAACGTGCCCGCGATTTGCTGGATAACGCTAACGACATCATCCAAAGCGTGGATATGGAAGGTAGGTTTCAATACGTCAACCGTGCCTGGCACAACATACTCGGCTATAGCGAAGCTGAAATGGCTCACCTTAAACTATGGGACATCATTTCCCCCGATGAATTGCCCCACTGCAAGGAGCAATTCCAACAAATCACCTCAGGACAGAGCATCCAGCAAATCACCACCATTTTTCGAGCCAAAAATGGTCAGAAAGTTTATCTCGAAGGCAATAGCAATTGCCGCTTGGTCGATGGCAAAGCCGTTTCAACCCGCTCTATTTTTCGCGACATCAGCCCGCGCAAACAAGCCGAACAGGAACGCGACCGGCTCTTTCAATACTCTATTGACATGATCTGCATCGCCAGCTTTGACGGCTATTTAAAACAACTCAACCCAGCTTGTGAAAAAACATTAGGCTGGAGCATGGCCGAGTTACTGGCCAAGCCCTTTATAGAATTCGTACACCCTGACGACCGCGAATCGGTCAGACATTTAACCAGCTCCCTGCGGAATGACATGGAAGTGCTGGAATACCAGAACCGTTATTTATGTAAGGATGGCAGCTATAAATGGATTGCATGGATAGGCTATCCGCTGCGAGAAGAAGGATTGATTTTTACTATCGCACGCGATGTAACCACGCAAAAACAAGCCGAAGCTGAATTGAATAAAATCATGGGGCGGCAACGCGCCATACTGCAACATGCAGGGTATGGCATCATCACCACCACGGCAAATGGCGTAGTGGAAAGCATCAACCCGGCAGCAGAAAAAATGTTGGGCATCCCCGCCGCCGCGCTGCTGGGCGTACAGGCACCCGATGAATTTCTCGATAAAAATGAAGTGGCGCTGCGCGCCCAAATGTTTTCCGCCGAATTGGGTGAAACCATCACAGGCACTTTTGAAACTTTTGTGGCCAAAGCGCGGCACAATCTGCCCAACCAATATGAATGGACGTTCACCCATTCCAGCGGCACACGCTTTCCGGGGCTGGTTTCCATCACGGCACTGCGCGATCAATCCGGTGAAATATCTGGCTATATGGCACACATGGTGGACATCAGCGAACAAAAGCGGGCGCAGCTCGCGCTGGAACAATTTAAATATACATTGGACCAAACTGTAGATTGCGTGTTTATCTGCCGCGCCGACGATTTTCGTTTTGTGTACGTCAATGAAGGCGCGCAACGACAGGTGGGTTACACGGAGGAAGAGCTGTATGCCATAGGTGTTCCCGACATCAAGCGCAAATATTCGGTGAAAGATTATCAGTTACTGGTGCAGCCTTTACTGGATGGGAAAATTCCATCGCTCACTTTTGAAACGCTGCATCGCCATAAAGACGGGCATGATATTCCAGTGGAGGTCACCACGCAGGCCGTGCGGCTGGCGGGGCAAGAACCTCGCCTTGTTTCTGTCGTGCGCGACATCACCGATCGCCGCCGCGCAGAGCAATTATTGCGGGCTAAAAATACAGAGTTAAAAGCCTTTGCCTACAACGTTTCGCATGATCTTAAAGCGCCGTTACGCGGCATCATGGGTTATGCACAAGAACTGGAACGCCGCCATCAACCGAACCTGCCTGATCGTGCGATATTTTGCATTTCGCAGATTATTACTGCGTCCCAAAATCTGGACGCGCTGATTGAGGATTTGCTCAAATATTCGCGCCTAGAAACGGAGCTGCCGCAATACACCGAGGTCAATCTGTTCCAATTGGTACACAATATTTTGCGTGATCGCAGCCTCGCGCTCACCGCTTTGAATGTTCAGGTAAGCGTAAAAATTCCACCCATTATTTTGCACGGTTGGGAGCGCGGCTTGCTCCAGATTTTAACCAATCTGATCGACAATGCGATCAAATATAGCCGCCAATCTCAGCCCCCCACGCTAGAAATTCGCGCTGAAACTTTGCCCGCCTACTATCGCATCAGCGTGATGGATAACGGCATCGGCTTCGACATGAAATATCATGATCGCATCTATGGGCTGTTTAACCGCTTGGTGCGGGCGACAGAATTTGAAGGTACCGGTGCCGGCCTAGCGATCACCAAAAAACTGGTCGAAAAACTGGGCGGCTCGATCCATGCCCAATCTGCGCCAGGGCAAGGCGCGACTTTTACCATTGAGCTCCCCATACTCCCCCCACCATTTCCCCCTACGGCACACCATCATGATAACCATCTCTAACACACAATCATTATTGCGCCCCATCCTCCTGATCGAAGATAACGATATGGATTTAGACTTCTGCTTGCAAGCTTTTGCCGAACATGCGGTGGCCAACCCGGTCAGCGTCTGTCGAGATGGCGAAGAAGCCTTGCAGTTCATTGATGCCCACCCGTCGCCTACCGACCCCCTCTTTCCCTTACTGGTTTTGCTCGATTTACGTTTACCCAAAGTTGATGGTATTGACGTTTTGCGCTACGCTCGCCAACGCCCCGCGTGGAAGCTGCTGCCTTTTGTGGTGCTGACCACATCACGTGAGAACGCCGACATCACAACGGCCTATGAATTAGGGGTTAATTCCTACATTGTCAAACCCGTCGATTTCATATCCTTTACTGAGGTGGTAAAAAACATCAAGATGTATTGGATATTGACCAACGAACCACCCTTCACGCTTCGCTCCCAATAACCCACATCTTAAAAGCCATGAATAAAACGATACATATGCTGTATGTGGAGGATAACGCGATGGACGCGGATTTAACCCGCGCCATTATTGAGAAGGTTGCGCCTCAATTTAATATTGATGTCGTGACCACGGGCACAGCGGGTCTCGCCCAGTTGCAAGAGTTTATCTACGACATTGTATTACTGGATAACCGCCTACCTGACATGAATGGTTTAGAGGTGCTGGCCCAATTAACCTCTCAAGGCCGATACCCGCCCGTGGTGCTGATTACCAGCTCCGGTGACGATGAAATTGCAGCAATGGCACTGCGCAGCGGTGCGGTAGATTACGTATCAAAATCTGATTCTAATTATTTGGATACACTACCTGAATTGCTGCATAAATTAGTGCTGCGACATCGAGGGCGTTACCTAAGCGATAGCAGCGGCGCACAACGGATGCAACACATACTCTACGTTGAACCCAACGTAATGGACGTGGAATTAACCAGAAATCATTTTAAGTTTTTTGCCCCCCATTTAAAACTGCTCAGCGTAACCGATAGCGAGGAAGCATTCGCTTTGTTGACGCCTGAACACGAGTTTGACTTGATACTCACCGATTTACGCTTGCCCGGTATGGACGCTTTAGAGTTTATTCGAGAAGCACAACGTCGTGGTATTGAATCGCCCTTCGTTGTAATCACGGGCAAGGGCGATGAAGCGACCGCCGTGGCTATTTTGCACTTAGGTGTCTACGATTATTTAGTCAAACGTGAGAATTATTTAATGCAGCTTCCGCACGCCATTGATCACGCACTGCACCGCTTCCATCTGAATCAAACCACACGTGAACTCAGCGCCGAACTCACTATCCTCAATAGCTCCATCGAGCGCACAATTAAAACCCACACGGTTGAGCTACAAAATGAAATAACCACACTTAAACAAATGGGACAAGTGCTACTAGAACACGAACGTGATCTACAAGAAGCCCAAACAATAAGCAACATGGGCAGCTACGTCATTGACTTGGTGAACAACACCTGGCGCAGCTCAACCAATTTAAATCACATACTGGGCATTCAAGATCACCCACAAAAATCAGGCTTGGGCTGGATTGAATCGGTTCACCCAGCACACCGCGAGAGTATTCAAAAAATTTTGCACGAAGCACTTGTTGCAATGCATATTGTTGAAGCAAACTTTAACATTTTGCGCATACGTGATGGCATGGAACGGTTGATTAAATGTCGCGGCAAAATTGAATTGGGTTCAGATGGAAAACCGTCCCGCATGGTGGGGGTAATGCAAGACATCACTGAATTTGCACATGCTGCTGGAGACCCCATTTAAGACTCGCCACAACCGTATTGAAATCAAACAATACAGCGGCTCTACAAATAGTCGGTATTTGAACGTAAATAAAAAATAAGCGTGGCTATGCCAAAATGGCTGCTAGCAGAATTTCTGCATTCATCCGTAATTTATCAAAAATGAATGACACACCCTTCCGGCATTCCATTTTGGGTCACCCAAGCAATCTAAATAGAAAATTGCTGACACTGATATTTTTGCTGCCATTTTTGTATTGGGCTGCCCCTACGTACGCGCTAGAGACCCTGACCTTGAATGAGGCGCAAGCTCAATATGAATTGAGTGCGCATATCGAATATTTGAAAGATGCTGCAGGTACGCTCAGCTTTGAGGAAGCCACAGCGGCTCAGAACTATACGAACAACACCCAAGCCATTATGAATTTTGGCTTTACGCCGGCTGTGTATTGGCTACGCTTTCGTGTACACAACCCCACCCCGCTGGTGCAAAGCTGGTTGCTTGAAAACAGTTATCCGCTCATTGATCATTTGGATTTATACAGCGTAGCTGCGGATGGAAAAGTCAGCGTGCAAACGAATGGCGACCTGCTGCCCTACAGTTATCGCACCATTGAGCATAAGAATCTGCTCTTCCGCGTGACGCTGCAACCCACAGAGTCTGCCACATTTTATTTGCGCGCCCATACCTCCAGCTCGATGCAGTTACCATTGAAGCTGTGGTCAGAATCTTCCTTCCAAGCGAAAGATCACAAATGGTCCTATTTCGACGGCCTCATTTATGGCATTTTTTTTGCCATGTTGGTCTACGCCAGCTTGCTGTATTACTCCATACGCGAAGTCAACTATTTGCATTACATCCATTTCATTGCGGCATTTAGCTTGTTTTTGCTGTCGCTGAGTGGCTTGGCCTTCGAATATTTATGGCCCGATTATCCGAACTGGGGCAACACCGCCGTGCCGTTCTTTATCGGATTTTCTTTAAGTGGCTTATGTAATTTCACGCGCTCTTTTTTAGAGACCAAACATAATCAACCGATCTTCGATAAGGTTTTATTAACCCTGAGCGTAGTTCTCCTCACAGCTGCGGCTGGCTCGCTATTTTTCAGCTACAGCATCATGATTAAAATCACCACTGCCACCGCGCTGATTACCGGCGTGTCCGTGTTTACAGGCTCGGTGCTGGGGTTGAAGAAAAACAAACAAGCGCGCAATTTTTTATTGGCCTGGTTTCCCTTTGCGCTCGGTATTGTGGTTTATCCGCTCCGCGCATTTGGTTTTTTGCCCCCTAATTATTTTACCGAATACAGCATCCCCATCGGTTTTGCCATTGGGGCCATGTTATTGCCGCTCGCTTTATCCAACCGCATGAAGCTGTTACAACAAGAAAATAATCGCATACAAATGGAAGCCACCAAGCTGCTTGAAACACGGGTGACCGAGCGCACGTTGGAGCTTAATACCGCCATGCTGAGATTAGCCGCAGCCAATACCAGCCTAGCAGAATTAAATTTGGTGGACAGTCTCACGGGTGCAAAAAATCGGCAGTATTTAACCGAAAGTTTATCTAGGGAATGGCGTTTGGCGCGCCGCGATCAATATCCAATCGCGCTATTGATTATGGACATTGATCATTTTAAAAACATTAATGATACGCATGGGCACATGGCTGGAGATGCTGTCATTAAAAGCGTGGTGGAAACCTTGAAGAAGCTGCTGAAGCGCCCCACCGATGAAGTGGTGCGCTACGGCGGCGAAGAATTTGTGATTGTTTTGCCGCACACCACCCAAGAAAACGCGCTGCAATTTGCCGAACAAATACGGCAAGAAATTGTCGCGTTGGAAATACCATACGAAACGGCGCAAATACGTTTAACCATCAGCATCGGGGTGGCGGTCACCATTCCTACCGATGAATCGCATCAAGACAAGCTACTCGCCGCGGCCGACAATGCCCTGTATGAAGCAAAAAATGCGGGACGCAATTGCGTGATATTTCACCCAGTGACTACTGGCCGCGCCGTGCACTAATTTTGCGCTACCCCTTTTTCGCCTCGTTATAAACTTTACCCGACATCAAGCTGGCAGAAATAATAAACGCTGCCCCAATGTATTCGCGCAGCGTCATTTCTTCCCCCGCCAATAAAAATGCGGCAATGGCTGCAAAGACTAATTCCGACAGTAACAAAACAATCGCCTGATTAGCCGGTAAATGCGTCACCCCATATTGCACAATAAAACTGGTCGCACCTAACACCAATCCGATCAAAACCAACAACAACCAAGTCTCCATAGCGATGCTTTGCAACTGTGCCGGGATGTCGCCCATGTACAACAATGCGGGCGCAGTCAGCACAACCGTCCCCAGCCATACGCTGGCCGCTTTAAAATTGACGCTCAAATGTTGCGTGCGGCGCACGGTGACATTCAACCAGGCAAAGCACATGCCCGCGCCCAGCCCCATCCATTCGGCATTATTTTGTGGGATAGGCAGACCATGATCCTGCTGCCACAACATGGTGAATGCGCCCGCTAAAGAGAGTGCGACGACGGCGTAACCATAGCGATTTAATTTTTCGCCCAGCATCCAGCGCGACAACATCACCGTCCACAAGGGCGCGAGATAAAACAGCAACAACACGCGCATTACTTCGCCATTCAACACGGCTAGCACATAGCCGACATTTGCCCCGCCCGCGCTGACCATGAGGGCGATACCCCACCAACCCGCGAAGCGCAACTCGCGCCACACCGCGCCCGTAAAAAACAATCCCGCCAATAAGGCAAAAGTGTAGCTAATAAAAGCCGCCAACACGCCAGAAACGCCCGCGTCGTCTAATACTCGATAGGGATACCACACCAACCCCCACACCAGCGAGCCAGTGATCAGTCCGCTGATTGCTAAAATTTTCTGTTTTGATGCCATGCGCTACACCTTTATAATCCGCCCACAAATATTATTAAAAATTACGCTGACTATGAATCCCGATCTTGACCGACTGCAACCCTACCCCTTCCAAAAATTAGCGCAATTATTCGGCGAAGTGACCCCCAACACAACGTATCAACCGATCAATCTTTCCATCGGTGAACCCAAACACGCCACGCCCGCTTTAATTCGCGATGCCTTAAGTGCGAACATGGCGGGGCTGGCAAATTATCCCACAACGGCTGGCAGCGATGCCTTGCGCGGCTGCATCGCACAGTGGATTAGCCAGCGCTATGAACTGCCGCCGTTGAATGCGAAGACCGAGGTGATCCCCGTAAATGGCAGCCGCGAGGCGTTATTTGCGTTTGCTCAAGCGGTGATTAATCGCCATCCTGATGACCCGAAAAAAAACAATCCGGTAGTCGTATGCCCCAATCCTTTTTACCAAATTTATGAAGGCGCGGCACTGCTGGCGGGTGCAACCCCGCATTTCCTCAACACAAAGCCACCCGAACACACCCTCAATTACGCACAACTCTCCCCCGAAATTTGGCAACGCACGCAGTTGATTTATGTGTGCTCGCCGGGTAATCCTAACGGGCATGTGATGTCACTGTTTGAATGGAAAACCCTGTTTGAACTATCTGACCAATATGGCTTTATCATCGCCGCAGATGAATGTTATTCAGAAATATATTTTGAAACGCCGCCGTTGGGCGCGTTGGAAGCCGCGCATTTTCTGGGTCGCACCGATTATAAAAATCTGGTGATGTTTTCCAGCTTATCTAAACGCTCTAACGTGCCGGGGATGCGCTCAGGCTTTGTTGCGGGCGATGCGAATGTGTTGCAAAAATTTATGCTGTATCGCACTTATCACGGCTGTGCCATGAATCCGGCGGTGCAAGCGGCCAGCATCGCGGCTTGGCAAGACGAGGCGCACGTTGCAGAAAATCGCAAACTGTATACTGAAAAATTTTTTTCCGTGACAAATATTTTGAAAAATGTGTTGCGCGTTCGCCCGCCCGAAGCGGGGTTTTATTTATGGCAGCAAGTGCCTATTGCGGACACCACCTTCGCGCAACAGTTATATCGCGACTATAATGTCACCGTTTTGCCGGGCAGCTTTTTAGCGCGTGAAGTGCGCGGAGAAAACCCAGGCGAAAACTTTATCCGCATCGCACTGGTTCCGTCTATCACTGAAACCACCGAGGCCGCGCAACGTATTGCCGAATTTACCAAGAAACTTTAACGCTTTCATTTATCAATTTATTAATCACCTGGAAATTAAATCATGAATCAATCGCAACAAATTATTGAAGCCGCTTTTGAACACCGCGCCGAAATTAATCCGCGCAATGTCGATGCAAAATTAAAAGAGGCGATCCAATCGGTCATCGCTAATCTGGATAACGGCACGTTACGCGTGGCCGAAAAAATTGACGGACAGTGGCTCACGCACCAGTGGCTGAAAAAAGCCGTGCTGCTATCTTTTAGAATCGAAGACAATGCGTTCATCAAAGGTGGCTTCACCAATTATTACGACAAAGTGCCATCCAAATTTGCCGATTACAACTCACGCGATTTCCGCGAAGGCGGCTTCCGTGTCGTACCGCCTGCTGCGGCGCGGCGCGGTTCTTTTATCGCATCGAACGTGGTACTGATGCCGTCTTACGTCAACATCGGTGCGTATGTGGACACTGGCACGATGGTTGATACTTGGGCAACAGTTGGCTCGTGCGCGCAGATCGGCAAGAACGTACATCTGTCTGGCGGCGTGGGCATCGGCGGTGTGTTAGAGCCGGTGCAAGCCAACCCGACTATCATCGAAGATAATTGTTTTATCGGTGCACGTTCAGAAATTGTCGAAGGCGTGATCGTCGAAGAAGGCGCGGTAATTTCAATGGGCGTGTACATCGGCCAAAGCACTAAAATTTACGATCGCGAAACAGGTGAAGTGCATTATGGTCGTGTGCCCGCAGGCTCGGTAGTGGTGTCGGGCAATCTGCCTTCTAAAGATGGCAGTTACAGTTTGTATTGCGCCGTTATTGTCAAAAAGGTTGATGCAAAAACACGTTCTAAAGTAGGCATTAACGAATTATTGCGCGGCATTTAATCCCACATATTCTTGCCCTAAGGGGAAATTATGATCATCACACCACTGCTGCAATTGGCTGCCGAAAAAAATGCATCGGATATTTTTATGACCGCAGGCGCGCCCATCAACATAAAGATTGATGGCGTGACTATGCCGGTAAACGCGCAAATATTAGATCGCGATACGATGAAACGCATCGCCGACGAATTGATGACTGCCGAGCAAGCCAAGACTTTAGAGGAAACGATGGAGTTGAATTTCCCTTACCGCATTTCAGGTTTAGGAAATTATCGCGTCAATATTTTTCGCCAACGCAACAGCGTATCCATAGTCATGCGCTACATACGCAACAATATTGCGAACATTGACGACTTGCGTTTGCCCTCAATATTGAAGCAGCTCATCATGGAAAAGCGCGGGCTGATTTTAGTCGTGGGCGCGACTGGCTCCGGCAAATCTTCTAGCCTAGCGGCCATGATTGAATATCGCAACAGCACCACCACGGGTCATATTTTGACGATCGAAGACCCGGTCGAATATTTGTTCAAGCATAAAAAATCCATCATCAACCAACGTGAAATTGGAACAGACACTTTGTCTTATGGCAACGCGTTGGTAAGTGCCATGCGCGAAGCGCCCGACGTGCTGATGATAGGCGAAGTACGCAGCCGCGAAACGCTGCAACAAGCGTTGATTTTCGCTCAGGCTGGGCATCTGTGCTTGTCTACTCTGCACGCGAACAACAGTTATCACGCCTTAAATCGTATCGTAAATTTCTTTTCGCACGATGCGCGCAAAGCCATTTTGGCAGATTTATCGCTGTGCTTACGCGCAGTTATTTCACAACGCTTGGTGCGTAACTTGCAGGGCAAGCAAGTTCCGGCGGTAGAAATCTTGCTCAATACCACTTTGATTGCTGATCTGATCAAAAATGATGAGATTGAAAAAATTCGCGAGGCCATCGAAAAAAGCGTTTCCCCCGGTTCGCAAACTTTTGAGCAGGCCTTGTATCGCTTATTTAAGAACGGCGAAATCAGCAAAGAAGAAGCCTTGCTGCACGCCGACTCCGCCAGCAATTTATCTTCGTTGCTCGATTATTCGCACACCTCTAAAATGAAAATCTTCGACCCCAACGCCGTTGTGCCCAAGCAACAAGCCAGCACGGCGGCTGATTTTGGCAGCATTACCTTGAACATTGAAGTGCCGACTGATGGGGGGCATCCCTAGAAATCCAACTTGCACCCGCAAGGGGTAGGCCGTGGTTGTAAAGCCGATGAATCGGCAACAACCACGCACCGTCGCCATACTGTGTTGCTCGCAAAAAATGCTTCCTTACATATCAAAACATATGCTGCGTAATCATTTTTTGTTCGCGCCTTGTCTGGCTTAGCAATTTGAATTTCTAGAGACACCCCCCGAAATAACTTAACCCGAAGTAACTTAAATTTTTCTGTCTCACTTTATACGAATTTCACCTCTTGCCAACTTTCCCCCTACCTATGTCCAACACTCTAGCCCTCACCCAACAACTGATCTCCCGTCGTTCACTCACTCCGCTGGATGAGGGCTGCTTACCGATCATCAGCGCGCGTTTAGCCCCGCTCGGTTTCAAAATCGAAATCATGCGCCATGGCAATGTTGATAATTTATGGGCGCGACGCGGCGCCAGCGGCCCGTTGTTGTGCTTTGCCGGGCACACCGACGTAGTGCCGACCGGCCCGGTTGAAAAATGGTTGTTCGATCCCTTCACCCCCACCATCAAAGATGGCCTGCTGTATGGACGAGGCGCGGCGGATATGAAAGGCTCGTTGGCAGCATTTGTCACCTCGATAGAAAAATTTGTCGCGGCACATCCGAATCACAGCGGCTCCATCGCCCTGCTGCTGACCTCCGATGAAGAAGGGGTGGCGGTCGATGGTACGGTGCGCGTAGTGGAAGCCCTGCAAGCGCGCGGCGAAAAAATGGACTACTGCATTGTGGGCGAGCCGACCTCGGTTTCCAAAACGGGCGACACCATTAAAAATGGTCGACGCGGCTCTTTATCTGGCACGTTAACCGTGAAGGGTGTGCAGGGTCACATCGCGTATCCGCATCTAGTTAAAAACCCTATCCACCTTGCAGCCCCTGCCATTGCTGAATTAGCGGCGATGGAGTGGGATAAAGGCAATGAATATTTTCCAGCTACGTCTTGGCAAATTTCAAATATTCACGGCGGCACAGGTGCGACTAACGTCGTGCCAGGCACGGTGGAGATTGAATTTAATTTTCGTTTTTCCACCGCCAGCACCGTGCAATCATTGAAAGATAAAACCCACACCCTGCTCGACAAACATGGCTTAAATTACGATTTAGTTTGGGTACTCTCCGGCAAACCCTACCTCACGCCGCGCGGAAAATTAGTCGATGCAATGAGCGCGGCTATTCAACAAACCACTGGCATCACCACCGAACTTTCCACCAGCGGCGGCACTTCCGACGGTCGTTTCATCGCCGACATTTGCCCGCAAGTGGTAGAGTTCGGCCCGCTCAATGCCACTATCCACAAGCTCAACGAGTGTGTGTCGGTGGCTGACCTAGATATTTTGTCCGACATTTATTGCGCCACGATGGTCAATTTGCTAGCTGAAAAAAAATGAGTCTACTTCATCACTGGCACAACACCAGCGAACTGCACACCCTGCGTGATTGGCTGCGATACAGCGTGAGTGCGTTCAACGAAGCGCAGCTCACCTTCGGCCACGGCTCAGCTAACGCGTATGATGAAGCGGTGTATTTAATTCTGCACACGCTGCATTTGCCGCTGGATACACTCACCCCATTTTTGGATGCGCGGCTCACCTTGCGTGAAAAAAATGTGCTGTTGGAAATGCTCAAAAAACGTGTCGATAAAAAAATTCCAGCCGCGTATTTAACGCACGAAGCGTGGCTGGGCGACTTTAATTTTTATGTGGACGAGCGCGTCATCATCCCGCGTTCTTACATCGCTGAATTATTGCGCGAAGTGCTGCAACCGTGGGTGGAAGAGCCAGAAAGTGTAAGCGCCGTATTGGATATGTGTACCGGCAGCGGCTGCTTAGCCATCGTTGCCGCACACGCATTTGCAAGTGCCCAAGTTGACGCGGTTGATTTATCTGCAGAGGCGTTGCAAGTCGCGCAACGCAACGTCAGCGAATATCATTTAGCGCAGCGCGTCACGTTAATTCAGTCTGATTTATTTACCCAACTAAAGGGTAAAAAATATGATGTCATTATCAGCAACCCGCCTTATGTCGATGCGCCTTCGGTCACTGCACTACCTGCCGAATATCTGCACGAACCCGCACTGGCATTGGGTAGCGGCGATGATGGTCTAGATGCAACCCGTGCCATTTTGCAACATGCTGCCGCGCATCTCCAACCGCGTGGCATATTAATTGTAGAAATCGGCCACAATAAAAACGCGCTTGAAGCCGCCTACCCTGAGCTACCATTTACCTGGCTAGAGGTCAGCGCGGGAGATGAATTTGTTTTCATGCTACGCCGTGAAGATTTAATATAAAAAATGGCGGTCGATCACTACGAAAATTTTCCCGTCGCCTCCATCCTGCTGCCTCGGCATCTGCGTCAGGCGGTGGAAGTTATCTACAATTTTGCGCGTCAGGCCGATGATTTCGCCGACGAGGGCAATGCCACCGACACGCAACGCTTGTCCAGCATTTATGAATTTCGCGCCGAGCTCAATTTAATCGCGGAAGACAAAACCCCGCGCACAGGCTTGTTTCGCGACTTGGCAGAAGTCATTCATCAACATCAATTACCGCAGCAACTTTTTCATGATTTATTAAATGCGTTTTCACAAGATGTCATCAAAAAAACCTATGACAATTTCAGCGAATTACAAAGTTATTGCAGCCGCTCTGCTAACCCGATAGGCGCGCTGTTATTGCATTTATACGGGGCTGCCACACCGCAAAATCTGGCTTACTCCAACGCTATTTGCAGCGCGTTGCAACTCATTAATTTTTGGCAAGACGTGGAAAAAGATTTCGCTATCGGACGCATTTATATACCGCAAGATGACATGACGCGCTTCCATGTTTCTATATCACACATCGCTAAACAGCGCGTCGATGCGGCTTGGCAGCAACTCATGCAGTTTCAAGTGCAACGCGCCCGCGACATGATGAGCAGCGGCGCACCATTAGGCAACATCCTCACAGGCCGCATCGGTTTGGAAATGCGTTTGATTATTGCAGGCGGCAATCGCATTCTCGATAAACTCGAAGCGGCGCAATACGACATGTATCGCAAGCGTCCCGTTTTACGCCCGCTGGATTGGCTGTCCATGATTTATACCGCCACATTTAGGAAACCCTAACCATGTCTCCCGACGAATATTGCCAAGACAAAGCCGCTAAAAGTGGCTCTAGTTTTTACTACAGCTTTATGTTTTTACCGCCCGACAAACGCCGCGCGATCACAGCGCTGTACGCCTTTTGCCGCGAGGTAGATGACGTGGTGGACGAATGCTCGGATGAGAACGCAGCGCGTATCACCTTGGCTTGGTGGCGCGTGCAAGTCGCAGAAATTTATGAAGGCCAACCACAACATCCGGTGGCATTAGCACTCGTGCCTATCGTCAAACAATTTAATTTTCCGCAAGAACATCTGCAAGAAATTATTGATGGCATGGAAATGGATTTGCAAAAAAATCAATATGCCGACTTCAAAGCATTGCAACTTTACTGCTATCGAGTCGCATCGGTCGTGGGTTTGCTGGCGGCTGAAATTTTTGGCTATACCGATCGCAAGACATTAAAGTACGCGCATGATCTGGGCATTGCGCTGCAACTGACCAACATTATTCGCGACGTGGGAGAAGATGCGCGGCGTGGCCGCATTTATATTCCGCAAGATGAGCTGGCAAAATTTGGCGTGCATACCAATGATATTTTGGACGGCAAAGAAACGGAAAGCTTTCACAAGTTGATGCAATTTCAAATCGAGCGCGCCCAAAATTATTATCAACAAGCCCTCGCTCAATTGCCGGAAGGTGATCGCAAGTCACAACGCACTGGGCTCATCATGGCGGCGATTTATCGTGCCACGCTGGAAGAAATTGCCGCCAGCGGTTGTCACGTGCTTAAAGAGCGCGTCTCACTGACCCCGCTCAGAAAGTTATGGCTGGCGTGGACGACCTGGATGCGGAATTAATTTTCAATGAACATTGCAATCATTGGAGCGGGTTATTCGGGCATGGCCGCTGCCGTCACCCTCGCCGCAAAAAATATTCCCGTGACTGTTTTTGAAGCTGGCAAAAATTTGGGCGGACGCGCACGCGGAGTGATCTACAACGACACACAGCTTGATAACGGCCAGCATATTTTTTTAGGTTGCTATCAACACACGCTGCGTTTAATCGAGCAAGTGGGCGGCAATATCGAGCAAGATTTTTTGCGTACTCCATTACAACTCATCTTGCATCATCGCTTTTCCCTGACCGCACCACCGCTACCCGCGCCGCTGCACTTGCTGTTTGGGCTGCTCGGCGCACGCGGCATTTCACTCCGGCAAAGAATTTCTGCCGCGCGCTTTATGCTCGCCATGCGGCGCATCAATTTTGTATTGCCACATGATCTCAGCGCGCTGGCCTTACTCGACCAGCATCAACAAGATGCTGGCCTCATGCGTTTATTGTGGCAGCCGATCTGCATCTCGGCATTAAATACGCCCCTGCACATCGCCTCGGCGCAAGTGTTTTTAAATGTGTTAAATATCAGTTTGAATGGATCGCGTGCGGACAGCGACATGCTGCTGCCGCGATTAAATTTTTCCGCACTGTTTCCTGATCGCGCCGCACAATATATTCAGCAGCGCGGCGGCATCGCGCATCATTCATGCAGCGTAGAAGCCATCATTCTGCGTGGGGATAAATTTGAATTAACGCTTAATCAGACCACCTCTAACGAACATAAAAATAATTTTTTTAGCCATATAATCTGCGCCACTTCGCCCACCGCCGCTGTGCGTTTGTCAAACACCGTACCGCAATTAACCGAGGTCGCGCAGCTCATTGCCGCCATTCCTAGTCAACCGATTTACACGATTTATGTACAATATCCAGACCATGTGGTTTTACCGCAAGCCATGCTGGGACTGGATCGCTGCTACACACAATGGCTTTTTGATAAAGGCCGCATCTCCGCACAACATGGCTTGATCGCAGCAGTGATTAGCGCGGAAGGTTTGCATCAAGAATTATCGCAAGAGCAACTCGCACAAAAAGTGATAGAAGAAATTCGAGAACATTTGGGTATAAAAGACGCGCCGTTATGGCACAAAACCATCGCTGAAAAGCGCGCTTCTTTTTCTTGCGAGGTGAATCTGGTTCGCCCCGCACACACCACACCGATTAAAAATTTATTGCTGGCGGGGGATTACACGGCGGGTGATTTTCCAGCGACGCTTGAAGGCGCGGTGATGAGTGGGATCAGATGTGCGGAGGAAATACTGCATGAAAGCACTTGAAAAATTTCCAACTGCCTTGATTCCAGAAAGCAATTAAGCCAAGAACGCGAAGCCGAGGAAAGGCGCGACGCGGATAGTACATTTGAGTACAGCAAGGCGCGCCTAACGATGGCGACAAAGTTATGGGTTTAATTGCACACTGGAATTAGTGGCGCGATTTTTTCATGGCTTGTTTGGCCTGCATCACCGCATCGCGCTCGCGCTCTGACTCACGTTT
The DNA here is from genome assembly GCA_031420955.1 of Candidatus Nitrotoga sp. Taxonomy (GTDB): domain Bacteria; phylum Pseudomonadota; class Gammaproteobacteria; order Burkholderiales; family Gallionellaceae; genus Nitrotoga. The sequence continues at coordinate 16,749 of JANONT010000116.1, forward strand.
GTCATGCATTTTCTTACCCTTCGCCAAGCCGATTTCCAGCTTCACCAGCGAGCCTTTAAAATGCATATTCAAGGGCATAAGTGTGTAGCCCGCACGCTGCACCTTAGCCGTTAATTTATCAATTTCGGCAGCGTGCAAGAGCAATTTTCGGGTGCGTATTGGGTCGGGAACAATGTGCGTAGAGGCCGAAGTGAGCGGGCTAATATGCGCACCAAACAAGTACAATGCGCCCCCTTTTAACGTGACATAAGCCTCTTTTAGATTTGCCCGCCCTGCTCGGATAGCCTTGATTTCCCAGCCTTCCAGCATGACCCCTGCCTCGTAACGATCCTCGATGAAGTAATCGTGAAAGGCTTTTTTATTTTGGACGATTATCATATGTCGGTTATTCTACCAGTTTTAAAAAACGCTGATTAAGCTGTTACGCGGGCGAATTACTGCGTTGCGCCAAAGGTACGCAATCCGCTATCCGGCATGCCGGATGCGGAATTGTCTGCCTGGTGCTCGAAATCCTTGTGTATGTTTATATACACTGTGGTTTCTGTGCGCCATACGCCTTGTGCTTCATCCCGTTTCCCAAGCTTTATCAACGTGTTTCCAATTCACCTTCACAACTTTAGTTATGGCGATTGTAGAAAAATCAGTGCTTGTCCCTTACAGTGCCGCGCAAATGTTCGCGCTAGTCGATGACGTGGCGGCATACCCGCAGTTTTTGCCTTGGTGTGGCGGCTCGAAAATTAATTCCGTGGACGGCGCGATCATGAATGCAACTGTGCATATTGATTACCACCACATTAAACAAAGTTTTACCACGCGCAATGAACGGCAAATCCCGCATCGCATTGACATTACTTTGCTGGATGGTCCGTTTAAACATTTGGATGGTGACTGGCGTTTCATCCCCTTATCCGACACAGCGTGTAAAATTGAGTTACGGATGCATTACGAGTTTTCTAACATATTGTTGAGCAAAATACTGGGGCCGATTTTTCATTACATCGCCAGCAATTTAGTAGACGCATTTGTGCATCGCGCTGAAAAAATTTACACAGTATCTCCATAGAATAAATACGATCGCAATAATTTCTGATGAATGAAAAAATAAATATCGAAGTAGTTTACGCCTTGCCGCATGAGCAAACGCTGCTTCGTGTGCAGGTGGCAGCCGGATGCACTGCTCTGGAAGCAATCCATTTATCTGGTATTTTGAGCAAATATCCGAGCATAGATATAACAAAAAGCAAGCTGGGTATTTTTGGAAAACTCATTAAGCCAGAGACTATTTTGCGCTCGCAAGATCGTATCGAAATTTATCGCCCGCTGTTGGCCGACCCCAAAGAAATCCGTCGCCAGCGAACAGAAGCTGGCAAGGCCATGAAAAAAGGGGGCGGCGAAATCGCCACCTGAAAACATGCACCATTACGATCTACACTGCCACTCCACTGTTTCCGATGGCCTGCTGCCCCCCACAGAGCTGGTAGCACGCGCCGCTGGGCGCGATGTAAAAGTGCTGGCACTAACCGACCACGATGATATTTCCGGCCTAGTCGAAGCCGCTGTCGCCGCCGCGCAGCACGGCATTCAGCTCATCAACGGCGTGGAAATTTCTGTGAGTTGGCGCAGTCACACCTTGCATATTTTAGGATTACATATTGATCCTACCAACGATGCGTTGCTGGCAGGCCTGCGTGAAATCCGCAAAGGGCGCAGCAGCCGTGCCGCACTCATGGCGCAATCGCTGGCTAAGAGCGGCATTGCGGGCGCGCTGGAAGGCTCGTACCGCTACGCTTCTAATCCGGAAATTATTGGGCGCACGCATTTTGCGCGATTTTTAGTCGAACATGGTTACTGCAAAGATGTCCGCAGCGTGTTCAAAAATTATTTAGTAAAAGGCAAGCCCGGCTATATCTCGCATCAATGGGCTGAGTTAGCCGACGCGGTGCAATGGATTATCGGCAGCGGCGGAGTGGCTGTGCTGGCGCATCCGGGGCGTTATACATCGGGACGCAAGGCGATGGGCAAACCCACCATGCGCGAATTACTGCGCGAATTTTACGACCTCGGCGGACGCGGCATCGAAGTGGTGAGCGGCAGCCACACGCCGGAGCAGTTCGCCGAATTTGCGCGCTACGCCAAAGAATTTAATTTACTTGCCTCCTGCGGTTCTGATTTTCACGGCCCTGGCGAGAGCTACCGCGACCTGGGGCATTTACCAGATTTTCCGCTAGACTGTGTGCCCGTGTGGCAGGCTTGGGAACAATCCCCCTATGGAAAAGCTTATTAAATGACTGCGCGGGCGAATTGCTACGTTGCACTTCATCCCGCTCGCCGACTGTGCAGCGTTTCCTCAAAATAAAAACTATTTTTAGCAACATTCCACATGGCACAATATTTCGCAATTAACCCGACCAACCCGCAAGCTCGCTTGATTAAGCAAGCCGCGCAAATGGTGCGTGAGGGGCAGATCATCGTTTATCCCACCGATTCTTGCTATGCCATTGGCTGTCATCTGGATGACAAAAATGCAGTGGCACGCATACGCAAAATTCGCGGGGTGGATGATAAACATCACATGACTTTGGTGTGCCGCGATCTATCGGAAATCGCGCGCTATGCACAGGTCAATAATGTACAGTTTCGTTTGTTGAAAAATAACACGCCTGGTAGTTATACTTTCATCTTGCAGGCCACTAAAGAGATTCCAAAACGCTTGCAGCACCCCAAGCGCAGCACCATAGGCGTGCGTATTCCCGATCATCCGATTGCATTGGCTTTGCTGGAAGAGTTAGGCGAACCTTTGCTGAGTTCCACCATGATATTGCCGAATGAAGAATCGCCCCTGAATGATGCGCAGCAAATTCGCGATTTACTAGAGCAACAAATAGACTTGGTGATTGATGGTGGCGCGGTTGCAGCAGAGCATACTTCGGTGATTGATTTAACAGGCGACACGCCGCTCCTTATTCGTGCGGGTCGTGGCGATACATCACATTTTTTATTTGCCGCAAATACTATTTGAAAGCTCACCCGTGCAAATTGAACAACTGATACAGACCATCGCCATTGCCGCGATCCCGATTTTATTTGCGATCACCTTGCACGAGGCATCGCACGGCTATGTGGCGAAACATTTTGGCGACATGACCGCGTACCAGCAAGGCCGCATCAGCTTGAATCCTATTCGCCATATCGACCCGGTGGGCACGATTTTAATTCCGATCATGACCTTGTGGCTGGGCGGTATTTTATTTGGTTGGGCCAAGCCCGTGCCGGTCAATTTTGCCGCGTTGCGCCACCCCAAAAAAGATATGTTGTGGGTGGCGATAGCAGGGCCAATCTCAAATTTATTTATGGCATTGTGCTGGGCGTTGCTGGCAAAATTCGCAGACAACGGCGGCGATTATGCCGAGCCGATGTTGAAAATGGCGCAGATCGGCATCCAGATAAATGTGGTGCTAATGGTGTTAAATATGTTGCCATTGCCGCCGCTGGATGGCGGGCGCGTGGCGGTGAGCCTATTGCCGCATCGCCAAGCGTATCAACTCTCTAGGCTAGAACCTTACGGCATGTTCATCTTAATTTTTATGGCCTTCACGCCCGCGTTAAGTTGGATACTCAGGCCGTTTATTAATGCGTCATACTCTGCCATTCGTTTAATTTTTGGATTCTAAAGTTTATGTTTACTGATCGCGTTTTATCTGGCATGCGCCCCACGGGCAGCTTACATTTGGGTCACTACCACGGTGTCTTAAAAAATTGGGTGGGGATGCAACAAGAATACGAATGCCTATTTTTTGTGGCCGACTGGCACGCGCTCACCACGCATTACGACACCCCACAAGTCATCGAGCAAAGCGTGTGGGACATGGTCATTGATTGGCTGGCGGCAGGTATCGACCCGGCTCGCGCCACGCTCTTTATACAATCCAGAGTGCCGGAACATGCCGAGCTGCACGTGCTGCTCTCTATGATTACGCCGCTGAGTTGGTTGGAGCGCGTGCCGACTTACAAAGATCAGCAAGAAAAGCTATCCGATAAAGATTTAAGCACCTACGGATTTTTGGGCTATCCATTATTACAAAGTGCCGACATTTTAATTTACCGCGCCACGCAAGTGCCCGTCGGCGAAGACCAAGTACCGCACATCGAATTTACACGCAGCATCGCACGACGCTTTAATCATATTTATGGACGCGAAATCGGCTTCGAGGAAAAAGCCGAATCTGCGGTGAAAAAATTAGGCAGCAAAAAAGCCAAGCTCTATCACGAGCTACGCACACGCTACCAAGAGCACGGCGATAACGAAGCCCTACTATCCGCAAAATCATTATTAGAAGAACAACAAAGTTTAAATCTGGGCGACCGCGAACGTCTGTACGGCTACCTCGAAGGCGGCGGAAAAATGATTTTGTCCGAGCCGCAATCCATGCTCACCCAAGCCTCTAAAATGCCGGGACTAGATGGGCAAAAAATGTCCAAATCGTACAACAACACCATCACCTTGCGCGAAGACGAAGCCAGCGTCAGCAAAAAAATTCGCACCATGCCGACCGACCCGGCGCGTATCAAACGCACCGACAAAGGCGATCCAGACAAATGCCCGGTGTGGCAATTACACCGCATCTACTCGAATGACGACACCAAACAATGGGCGCAAAAAGGCTGTCGCAGCGCAGGCATCGGCTGCTTAGAATGCAAACAGCCAGTCATCAACGCCGTGCTCGAAGAACAAAAACCCATGCGCGAACGCGCCCAACTTTATCTAGATAACCCCGCCTTAGTGCGTAATATTGTTTCCGATGGCTGCGAAAAAGCGCGCAAGCTGGCCTCTGAAACCATGCGCGAAGTGCGCGATGCAATGGGCTTGAGTTATAGTTAATTAATATGGCCATCGCCCTGCAATCCGTAATCACTTGCCCCCATTGCCGCACGGCTAAAGAAGAAACCATGCCAACGGATGCGTGCCAATTCTTTTACGAATGCAACGCATGCCATACCGTGCTTCGCCCTAAGGCAGGCGACTGCTGCGTGTTCTGTTCGTATGGCTCTATGCCCTGCCCTTCTGTTCAAGTGCAACACGCGCAATTAAAATCATGACCCAAGCATCGCTCCCACTCACCCCACCTGTTGCCCACATTCACGGCGAGCCGTTGCTGGAGATGCCGCTGGATTTATATATTCCGCCGGATGCATTAGAGGTAGTGCTGGCCACCTTTCAAGGGCCGCTGGATTTGCTGCTGTATTTAATTCGCAAACACAATCTCGATGTGCTCGATATTCCCATGGCGCAACTCACGCAGCAGTACATGGATTACATCGAGTTGATGCAGCGCAATCGCTTGGAATTAGCTGCGGAATATTTGCTCATGGCAGCCGTGTTAATCGAAATTAAAGCGCGCATGTTGCTGCCGCGCCCCGCCAAAATTGCCGATGATGGCGCGGAAGACCCGCGTGTCGAGCTGATGCGCCGCCTGCTGGAATACGAGCAAATGAAACTGGCCGCGTATAAGCTGAATGAATTGCCGCAAGCGGGCCGTGATTTTGAATTGGTGCAGGTGCTGATCGAACAAACCGCGGTACAGCGTTTGCCGAATGTCAGCGTAGATGATTTACGGCAAGCCTGGCTGACATTATTGGCGCGTGCCAAAATAAATTCGCACCACATTGTGCGGCGCGAAGAATTATCCGTGCGCGAACAAATGACGCGCATCTTGCGTCAATTACGCCACGGTGAGTTTGAAATTTTTGCCGACTTATTTGATGTCCGAGATGGGTTGCCACAATTGGTTGTTACCTTCATCGCCATACTCGAATTAGCCAAAGAGTCTTTAGTCGAAATCACACAATCTGAAACCTTGGGGAGCATCTATGTCCGAGCCAGTCGAAACCTTCACGCCACCGCATAATTCACCCCTACCCGTGAAGGATGGCGAAAAAAATATCGTTGCAGAGACTGCTGTTTTTTCAGCACCCAGTGTGACATCGCACGCTGAGATTTTATCTGCCGAAAACTTGCCGATTTTTTCACAGCCTGACAGAGAAAAAATATTGCGCGTACTCGAAGCGGCACTGCTTACCACGCAAGAACCTTTATCTTTAGCCGAACTTAAAAAACTGAGCGACCTGCCATTAGAAAATAATTTTTTAACAAAATTATTAGAACAACTCATGCAAAAATATTCCGCGAGCGGCATCGAATTAAATCGCGTCGCCAACGGTTGGCGATTTCGCGCCCGCCCCGAAATGCAGCCTTACCTAGACCGCCTCAACCCGCAAAAACCGCCACGCTACTCACGCGCAGTGATGGAAACCTTAGCCATCATCGCCTACCGCCAGCCCGTCACACGCGGCGACATCGAAGAAATTCGCGGTGTTGCAGTCTCCTCACACATATTAAAAACACTGGAAACCAGAGGCTGGATCGACGTGATTGGCACACGCGACGCACCCGGCAAACCAGAATTATTCGCTACCACCAAACAATTATTAGATGATTTTAATTTGCGCTCGCTGCAAGAATTGCCGCCGCTGGAGGAGATGGGCAGCTTGCTGGAACAAGATGCGGGCAGAGTTGGGTAATCAGACCCTACAACAAAACCCACCCACTGCATTTTTTTCTCATATTTCTGATTAACGACACCGAATAAAATTGCCTTTGCGAGTTAGCCATAACGCCTGATTACCCAATATGAAAGACTTATTCTACTACCTATTTTTCGCTGGTATCGCATGGCTGGTGTGGCGAGCGTTTACAAAAAAACCTACGCCTCCTACGCAGGCTAATGCACCACCGTCGAAGGAAGATAAGGAAGCGCGTCACCTGCGTAACACGCTGCAATTTGCCAAAGACCAGCACAGGGATTTGAGTAGAAAACAACGCGAGCAGGATGCTTGGCAACGGCGCTTTGGCGCAGCCCAAGCGGCTGAGCTTGACCAACTCAGCGGCGTGGAATTTGAAGAATTTCTCGCTGGATTATTTCGCGCCCAAGGCTATGCCGCCGAACACACTCCCACCTCGGGGGATTACGGGGCAGACCTAATCTTGAGCAAAGACGGGCAACGCATCGCGGTGCAAGCCAAACGCTATGTGGGTAGCGTCGGCGTGGCAGCCGTGCAGGAAGCACTTTCCGGCATGGCCTACTATCAGTGCCATACCGCATGGGTGATTACCACTGGCGCATTCACCAATAACGCGCTGGAGCTGGCGCAAAAGTCAGGTGTAAAAATGATAGGCCGCAGCGAAATCGGCGACCTTATGGCAAAGCACAAGGCGAAAGTTAATAATGAATGAGCGCGAAAATCTACCTGTTGCAATAACCGCACAAAATTTGGCTGCTACGACAGAGAAGCGTGAAAGCCTTGTGGGACGGGGGTTAGTGGCACTGAGGAATGACGCACTCTATCGGCAAGCGAGAGAAATATTTGACGGAAAAGATGGAGTAAAAAATTGGAATGTAGGCAGGAAGAAAGGTAATAACAGAGAATGGAATGTAGCCAAAAATCCCGCCATGTATTCTGCCTTCAAAAGCTTTAAGCAGTTGGCAAACGAAAGTTTCGGCAAAGCATACTACCCTCTAGCCATTCTCTACAGGGATCGTAACGATATTGAGGATGGCCATATCCACGCCGGGTATTACACACGACTGGCTTTTGATTGGTGCTTGGCAAATCAAGCTAGATAGTGCCGTCACGAGATTGAAAATATCTGTCACAATGTGCGCTTCGTAACTACAAGAGGCCAATTTGATGACTACATCAGCATTGAGAAGACAC
>JANONT010000117.1:0-3266 GCA_031420955.1 Candidatus Nitrotoga sp.
AGTGGTTTTCTACAACGACAAAGCGATTTCGGTGGACCTGCCCAACACCGTCGTGCGCGAAATTATCTACACCGAGCCTGCCATACGCGGCGACACCTCCGGCAAAGTGATGAAGCCTGCGAAAATTGGATCGGGCTTAGAGCTACCCGTCGCGGCGTTTTGCGAAATTGGCGACAAAATCGAAATCGACACGCGCACCGGTGAGTTTAGAAAGCGCGTAGCAGGCTAAATTACTTTCGCGCTGCAAATCAAACGATAGCGATGCAACCAGCATCGCTATTTTTTTGTGAGGGAGAAATTAAAATGAACGAACAAGAACGCCAGCAAAAAATTCAGCAAACTTTTAACATCGTTGCCATCGGGTACGATAACCTTGGCTTGCGTTTTTTTGCAACCAGTGCCCAGCAAATGGCAAGCTGTTTAAATCTGCGCGGCGATGAACATCTGCTGGATGTGGCGACGGGAACGGGCAGCAACGCGCTGGTCTTGGCGCAGCATCTACCGAACGGCCAAGTGACGGGCATCGATTTTGCGGAAGGCATGCTAGCGCAGGCGCGCAAAAAAGCGCAGCAGCTAAATATTAATAACGCCAAATTTATTGGGATGAACATGCAAGCATTAACTTTCCCAGATCGCCATTTCGACACGGCGGTTTGCGCCTTCGGCATCTTTTTTGTGGAAGACATGCCCAGCCAACTTCAACATATCGCCAGCAAAGTAAAGCGCGGCGGCAGCGTGGCGATTAGCTGTTTTTACGACACCGCATTTCTACCGTTGGCGGATTTATTTTTTAATCGCCTCGCGCAATTCGGCATCGAAAAACCGCCCGTCAGTTGGAAAAAAATTAGCAGCGAAGAAAAATCACACGCCCTATGCGCCAGCGCAAATCTGCATGACATTCGCGTGCTGCGTAAAAACATGGGCTACTATTTACGCAACGCCGACGATTGGTGGGATGTAATATGGTTCGCGGGTTTCAGAGGCTTGGTCAATCAACTGTCACCAGATGATCTAGAAAAATTCAAACAAATTCATTTACAAGAAATTCAAAATATCGCCACAGAAGAGGGAATCTGGTTGGATGTGGAAGTGCTGTTCACGGTTGGGCGGGTGCCTTAAAAAATGTAAGCAATAAGCATAAATCAATCCGAACTGCACTCGCCCCCACCCCTCCGCTATAATGTTGTGCACAATATTTTTCTTCTCCCGCCATGTCCGCCATCCACCTTTTACCTGATTTGTTGATTAACCAAATCGCTGCTGGCGAGGTGATTGAGCGACCGGCGTCGGCGTTAAAAGAATTGATGGAAAATAGTTTGGATGCGGGCGCAACCGAGATTGATGTGCAGCTTGATGGTGGTGGCATTCGTCTGTTGCGCGTGCGTGACAATGGCCGTGGTATTGTCTCGGACGAGTTGGCATTGGCTTTGTGTCGGCACGCTACCAGCAAAATTAATTCGCTGGATGATTTGCAGCGCGTGGCGAGCATGGGTTTTCGCGGTGAGGCACTGGCGAGCATGGCGGCGGTGGCTCAAGTGTCGCTCATTAGCCGTCACACGTCTGCCGCTCACGCGTGGAAAATTGAAGCGGCGGATGGCACGCAAACTGAGGCCACGCCCGCCACACATCCGCAAGGCACGAGTGTGGAAATGCGCGAGTTGTATTTTAATACGCCTGCACGGCGCAAATTTTTAAAAACAGAAAATACCGAATTCGCCTATTGCGAAGAGACTTTTAAGCGCATCGCGCTGTCGCGTCCCGACGTGGCATTTAGCCTGCATCACCGCGACAAAACGGTGTGGAAGTTAGCTGCGGCACACGGTGCAGAGGCTTTGCACAAGCGCATTACCGCGATACTGGGTAATGATTTTTCGCAAGGCGCGGTGACGATTGAACGCAAGCTGGCCAGCGAACATGGCTACGCCAGTTTGCATCTGTGCGGCATGGCGACGCTGCCCGCTTATTCTCGCGCTACACGCGATAGCCAATTTTTATTTTTGAATGGTCGCTTTATTCGCGACAAGGTTATCGCCCACGCCACACGCCAAGCTTACCAAGATATTTTGCATCATCAACGGCATCCGGCCTTCGTTTTATTTTTGAATATGCCGCCAGAGCAAGTGGATGTGAATGTGCATCCCGCCAAAAGCGAAGTGCGCTTTCGCGAAAGCCAGGCTGTCCATCAATTTATTTTTCACACCTTGCAGCAGGCTCTTGCCACACCCGCCAGCAATGCTGCCACGCCGACCGCCACCGCTTTTATGTCGGGCGAAATGGCTACGAATAATCACTACACCCAGCAGCCGATGCGCTTACACACTGCCGCGCAACCGCTGGCTTTTTATGATGTGATGTTTGGTGCGAGTCGCGAAAATACTGCTCAGAATTTCGCTGGAAATTCTTCAGGCAACGCTATGTTGGCCGACCCCCTCTTTGCCGATTTCACAAGCGAGCAAACAGGCCACTCATTCGCAGGCGTGCCACCGCTGGGCATGGCACTGGGGCAGCTTTCTGGCATTTACATACTGGCGCAAAACCAGCATGGATTAATCGTGGTCGACATCCACGCCGCGCACGAACGCATCGTGTATGAAAAATTAAAAATCGCGCTCGATCATCAACAAATTCCCAGTCAGCCGCTGCTCATCCCCGTGACTTTTCATGCTGACACATTAGACATTGCCAGCGCGGAAGAAGAGCACGCCACGCTCGCCACACTCGGCTTTGACATTGCCCCGCTCTCGCCCACCACCCTTGCGGTGCGCGCCATGCCAGCCATGCTCAAACAATCTCAAGCTGAAGCCGCCGCGCGTGATGTGCTGCACGAGCTACGCGAATTTGGCGCGACCCGCGCGCTCACCGAACGACGCAACGAGCTACTCTCCACCCTCGCCTGCCACGCTGCCGTGCGCGCCAACCAAAGCCTCACCCTCACCGAAATGAACCACATCCTGCGCGAAATGGAACGCACCGAACGCTCCGGCCAATGCAACCACGGACGACCCACTTGGTTTCAAGTCACCATCACGCAGTTGGATGCGATGTTTATGCGGGGGAAGTAAGGCTTTAAAAATTGGACGATGCTACCGATTGATCCCCTCGCCCCGTTGGCGGGGAGAGGGGACGAGGGTGAGGGAACAGTCTGGCATGTAAAAAAATAGATTCAAAAACTGCAGTGGTCAAGTAATTTCGGACACCTCGATAGGTTGTTTTGCTGCAAACTTATTTTCATACGCGATGGGAGCTAAGTTTCCCAACGCGGAATG
>JANONT010000118.1:0-2765 GCA_031420955.1 Candidatus Nitrotoga sp.
GAGCCAGCGATGCTGGGCGTGGCGCTCAACGAAGTGTTCGTGCCGCTGTTGCAAAAGCAATTTCCAGAAATTATCGATTTTTATTTGCCACCGGAAGGCTGCTCCTACCGCATGGCGGTGGTGTCAATGAAGAAGCAATACGCCGGACATGCCAAGCGCGTGATGTTCGGCATCTGGTCGTATTTGCGGCAATTTATGTACACCAAATTTATCATTGTGGTGGATGACGACATCAACGTGCGCGATTGGAAAGAGGTCATCTGGGCGATCACCACGCGGGTAGACCCTGCGCGCGACACGTTGCTGGTGGAAAATACGCCAATAGATTATTTAGATTTTGCCAGCCCCGTATCGGGCTTGGGCAGCAAAATGGGATTGGATGCCACCAACAAATGGCCGAGCGAAACCCAACGCGAATGGGGCACGCCGATAGTGATGGATGAAGCGGTTAAACGGCGGGTAGATGCGATGTGGGCAGAGTTGGGGTTGTAATTTCAATAATCCACAGGGAAGTACCTGACCCCCCTTCTCCCCGCAAACGGGGCGAGGGGACAAAATTGTGAGCCTATTAAATTAAAAATGGAATAATTCCATTAATCGCCGAGCGATCCGCAATCCAAATCGAACTCGCAGCAGAACTTAAAAAGGCTAAGAATAAAACTAGTACTAGGCAAATTTCTCTGGGCTTTGAAGTGCAAGAGAGGGCTAACGTCTTTCGAAATGGCGTTCATGAGAAAGTCAAACGATTGATAATTGCTAAGCAATAAGAACCCACCTAAAAATTCTCGATGCAATTAAAAGTTTTATGAACCTACTAGAAGTGCGCGAACTAAAAGTCTCTTACGGCGGCATTCAAGCGGTCAAAGGCATCAGCTTCAACATCGCGCCCGGCGAGCTGGTCACGCTGATCGGTAGCAACGGCGCGGGTAAAACCACTACGCTTAAAGCACTGGCTGGGTTGCTGCCGCTGAGTGCGGGGACGGTGCAATATCGCAATCAGCCCATACAAAATCTGGCCGCGCACGTGCGGGTGCAGGATGGCTTGGTGTTGGTGCCGGAAGGGCGCGGCATTTTTACGCGCATGGATGTAGCAGAAAATTTGCAGATGGGTGCATATTGCCGCGATGATAAATTTGCTATCGCGCAAGATTTGGAACGGGTTTACACCTTGTTCCCGCGCCTAGCCGAACGCCGCACGCAACTGGCAGGTGGCTTGTCGGGTGGTGAACAGCAGATGGTGGCAATGGGTCGCGCCATGATGAGCCGCCCAGCCTTGCTGATGTTGGATGAGCCGAGCATGGGTTTAGCCCCGCTGATTGTGGCAAAAATATTCGAGATTATTCGCGAAATTTCGGCACAAGGCGTTGCGATTTTATTGGTTGAGCAAAACGCCAAACTCGCGCTGCAGGTGGCTCAACGTGGCTATGTGCTGGAGAGTGGCTTAATTACTTTAGCGGACAGTGCGGCAAATCTGCTGCATAACGATGATGTGCAGCGAGCGTATTTGGGTGGGTAACAGCGCAGCCCAAATTTAGCGTTCATTTAGCTTAACTTTGCGCGCCTTGCCCAATGTTAAGAGTTGCGATTTTGCGCGACTTTCGACAATCCGATCCGCGATGGAAGCTAGCATCGCACCCATCATTTTCGGTGACACAATGTAACCCACAGGCTTGTTGTAATTCAGGATAGCAACCGCTTGATCTTCATCTTCTGCGCGCTTGAGAATGCAAGTGGGCGACTCGCGTAACTCGGTCACGCTCACCGTAATTCGGGCATAATATAGCATCCATATTCCCTCCTTTAAATTGCGTGGGCTAACCCTTTTTATCCATCCGCCGATACTGCACTGCTTCCGCAATATGCGTCATAGATAAGTTTTCGCTTTCGGCTAAATCAGCAATGGTGCGCGCCACTTTGAGTATGCGGTGATACGCGCGGGCGGATAACCCTAGGCGGCTGATGGCCTGTTGCAACATTTCACGGCTGGCTGTATCAGGCACACACACAGTGTCAATCTCACGCACGGCGAGTTGCGCGTTCGGTTTTTGTTGGCGATGTAGCGCACGTTGCCGCGCATTTTCCACCCGTTGTTGAATGCTTGCGCTGGGTTCGCCATCGGCTTGTTTGAGTAAACTTTCTTGCGGCACGGCGGGCACTTCGATTTGTATGTCGATGCGATCTAGCAAGGGCCCAGAAATTTTTCCGCGATAACGCGCCACTTGGTCGGGCGTGCAATGACACTTGCCGCTGTAGTGTCCCAGATAGCCGCACGGGCACGGGTTCATGGCAGCGATCAATTGAAATTGGGCGCGAAAGTCAGCGCGGCGTGCAGCTCGTGATATGGTGATGCGACCACTTTCCAGCGGCTCGCGCAGCACTTCTAAAACGTGTCGATCAAATTCTGGCAACTCATCTAAAAACAAAACCCCGTGCATGGCGATGGAGATTTCGCCGGGACGCGGATTGCTGCCACCCCCGACCAGAGCCACTGCTGAGGCAGTGTGATGCGGGGCGCGATAGGGTCGAACGCGCCAATTTTTTATATCAAACATGCCGCCCAAGGATTGCATGGCCGCGCTTTCCAAGGCTTCGGTCTGCGTCATCTGCGGCAGCACCCCCGGAAAACGCGCCGCCAACATAGACTTACCCGTACCCGGCGGGCCCGACATCAACACGCTATGCCCGCCTGCTGCTGCAATTTCCAGCGCGCGTTTAACCTGCCCCTGGCCTTTTACATCGCGCATATCTAAGTAATGTGCGGGACT
>JANONT010000119.1:0-4464 GCA_031420955.1 Candidatus Nitrotoga sp.
GTCGGACGCAGGAAAATAACCAACTCGGTTTTAGTGGTGGTGTCGTTACGATTCTTAAACAGATTCCCTAATATCGGTATTTGCCCCAGCAAGGGGATTTCATCGGAGAGTTTTTCCACGCGATCTTCCATCAAGCCACCCAACACGGCGATCTGATTATTTTCAATTTTTAGCATAGATTCCATTTCGCGCGTTGAAGTTTGTGGGATTTCGCTAACTATTTTCGGGATGTTGCAATTCGAGACACCGAAACCACACGGGTTGGCCAGTGTAGGGTTGGGGTCGTTGACGAAGCCTAGTAAGCGCGTAATAGAGGGGCGCAAATTAAGTAGCACGGTATCATTATCGTTAATCTGCGGGGTCACACTCATAATAAAACCCAGCGGAATAACATTCGGCGTGGTGGTAAAGGTGGCGAACGCGCCACTATTGCCAGTCGGTGCGGTGGTGGTGGAGTTGATCACGAAATACACAAAATTATCTACCACTCGCAGCATGGCGGTCTGGTTGTTCATGACACTTAATTTGGGGCTGGATAACACCTTCACATTACCAAAAGATTCCAGCAGTTTGATGGAGCCAGCAATGCTGCTGATGGCCGAGGTGGGATTAAAGTAACCCAAATTAAAAATGGTGCCCGTGTTGGCAGCAAGCTGCCTGCCGGTAGCTGCTTGGCTCACAGAAAAACCTTTTGCGCCCGCAGCCAGAAAGCGCGACCATTCGATGCCTTGCTGATAATTGTCACTTAATCGCACTTCAACAATGGTCGCCTCGATCATTACTTGGCGGCGTGCACTGAGCATAATTTGATCAACAAACTCCTGAATTTTTTCATGCTGTTTGCCGGTTGCACGTACTGTGATAATGCCATTTTCCGGGTTGGCAATGACCGAGGCCGCTTCGCGAAAGGTGCTGGTACGCGTAACGGTTTCACCGCCTGTTTGTAAGGTGGCGGGGTTGCTGCTATTTTCGATGGTTGATTTGGTGGGGGCTTTATTGTTGGTTGATTGATTGCCTGTGCCGGAAGTGCTGATGCTGTTGTTTTGCTGCACCGTCGTTTCGCTGGAGCCAGTCGGAAACACCTTGTCGGTTTCGTGCAGAATGTCTTTTATGTTCTGCGTCAGCGTTGCCCAGAAATTATTTTTAGTCGAGTTCTTAATCGTCAAAGATGAATTATTGCTGGACGAGCCGCCCGCGCCTGTCGCGCTACCCGATGAGTTAGAGCCGACCTGGGTGGCGTTCGACATCGTCCCTTCGGAATCACGGCTCATATTGACGTAATCAATTTTGTAATGCTTGAGGTAAGGCGAATCCGGCATCACCGTTAAATTCGCGCCATTTAACTCATAGCGAATATCCACCTGTTTTGCCATGCGATCCAAAATTTGCGGCAGCGTTTGGTTGATGGCGTTAAGCGTGACATTGCCCTGTATGCCGCCGTGAATATCCAGATTGATTTTTGCGTCCCGCGCCAGCGCGAATAAAATTTCGTGCGCGGGCACTTGGGTGACCACGACGCTATACGTTTCAACTTTTGCGGCAGGCTGTGGCGGGGCGAGCGGAATGACGCGCTTGATGGCTTGTGGGACCTGGTCATTGCGCGCAGATTCGGTGTCCGAGCGTTGCAGGTGTTTGTCCGACGGTACAATCGGTTTGGTGCCGCAGGCCGCCAACATGCTGCAAATAATGCCCAGCAGTAGATAGTTAAAGCGCATGTTCCCCCCTGTTTTGAGCGGCGAAGAATAGCATAAGTGCATGGTAGGCGTGTAGATGGCCTTAGGATGCCGTATTATTCCAATTCCCGATAAAAACGATCACTGTGTTGCCTTCGTCTTCGGCTCCTAGCCGTACTCAACTGTACTGTCTTCGTCGCCTCATCCTCGCCGCCTTGTGCTCCTTTTTATCGGGAACCGGAATTAAGCCAAGCCAGACCCGCCAGCAATCCGACCAACAGCACCAGCCCGCTGACGATCATCATGTTACGAGAGAATATTTTTTGTGCCGCACCTTGCGCGACCATTTCGCTATCGCGGATAGCGGCGTGCACATGTTTGATTTCGATGTTGTGCGTGTTGTCGATAAAGGCCGCCAGCAAGCATTTATCCGCCAAAATATTCACGCGCCGCATCAGCCCATCCGAGGCTGCATTGATGAGATTAACTGTGGCTGGAGAAAAAACATTGGGGCCGCGATAGCCCGCGATACGCATTCTAAAAAGCAAGTAAGACTCGATGATGTTTTTGGACAGCGGCAACATATTGAAGTGATGCACGATGCGGTCTTTAAGCTGGCGCATGTTGGGCTGGTTGAGTTTTGCATTCAACTCCGGCTGGCCAAATAATACAATTTGGATCAGCTTGTGATCGCCAATTTGCAGGTTGTACAGCAGGCGCAACTCTTCCAGCGTGTCCAGCGGCATGGCGTGCGCTTCGTCAACCAACACCACCACACGTATGCCTTGTTGTGATTTTTCTTCCAGCAAATTTTGCAGCGTTTGCATGATGATGTTCACGCGTTGTCCTTCCAGATTCAGCCCCAGCCCATCGGCCAGCGCATGTAACAACTCATCGCGGGACAAGCTGGGGTTGGCCAAATACACCGCCTCTACTTTATGTTGCGACACTTTTTCCAATAACATGCGGCACAACATGGTCTTGCCGCTGCCTACTTCACACGTTACTTTGATGATACCTTCCCCTTCGGTAATGGCGTAAATTAGCGCGTCTAAAATCTCGCCTCGGTTCGCGCCAGGAAAGAAAAAATCGGCCACCGGGGTAATTCTAAACGGGGCTTCTTTCAGCCCGTAATGTTCTAGATACATGCTAAATATTTCCTCGGCCAGGCTGTTTGGTTTTGTGTTTGTGCAAAGTTTCCATGCGGCTGTACAAAGTGGTGCGGTTGAGGCCGAGCAGTTTAGCCGCTTCGCTGACATTGCCTTGCGCCAGCATTAACGCTGCATCAATATAATAATTTTCTTGTTGCAACAGCACATCATCCAAATTGAATCCCGGTTTTTGCACCGCTTGCTGGGCGCGTTGCGGCCAATTTTTGCGGACATCAATTTGCGCGATATCGGGTATGTTTGATTGCAAATCAAGCTCGGCTTCTAGTTGCTGCACGCGCACCGTTTGGCCGGGATATTTGGTGGTTAAACGAATGACAATATTGCGTAGCTCGCGGGTGTTGCCAGGGAAAGTATAGTCTTGCCAAACCCGCATGGCGGGTTCATCCAGAGCAAAGGGAGGTTGCCCTGCTTGTGCCGCATAAAAATCGCGGAAATGTTGCAATAAGCGTATTTTGTCGTCCTCCATTTCGCTCAACGAAGGAGCGTGAATGGTGAAAACACTGAGGCGGTGATAGAGGTCTTTGCGGAAATTTCCGGCCTGGACTTCTTGGCGCAAATCGCGGTTGGTGGCGGCGATGATGCGTGCATGGCTTTGTCGTGTTTGGGTTTCACCGACCCGTTGAAATTCGCCATTTTCTAAAATGCGTAATAACTTTGACTGTAGCTCTAGTGGCAACTCGCCGATTTCATCTAGAAATAAAGTGCCCGCGCCCGCATCTTCAAAAAACCCAGGCTTGGCAGAGACCGCCCCTGTAAAGGCTCCTTTGGCATAGCCAAAAAGCGCAGGCTCGACCAAGTTAGTAGAAATGGCCGCGCAATTAAAAATGAGATAGGGCGATTTTTGATTGGGGCTTAAATCTTGTATGGCGGCGGCGATCAGTTCTTTGCCGCTACCCGATTCCCCCTCAATTAGCACCGGAAAAGGCGTGCTGGCATACAGCGCGATTTGTTTACGCAAAGCTTGAATGACCGTGCTTTGCCCGACGATGCCCAGTTGTGGATCATGCGTTGAAGCGGGTTTTAGGCTCAGCGTGCGGCGTAGCTGGCGTTTAATTTCTTCGGGCGTGCACGGCTTGGTGATGAAATCAAGCGCACCCAGTGTGCGTGCATGGCGGGCGTGGGATTGCTCATCTTGCCCAGATAAAACCAGAATTTTGATACGCGGGAAATGCGTCAGCAACTCGGTAATTAAACGGAAGCCTTCATCGGGGCGGTGAGGAGTGGGCGGCAGCCCTAGGTCTATTAAGGCCAGTTCGCACGGCGTGTGGCGCAGCAGGCCGAGGGCTTGCGGGCGGCTCTCGGCGAGCAGCACATTAAATTCGTCAGACAGCGCGAGGCGCAGAGACTCGCCGATAAGCGGATCATCATCGACAATCATTAAGCTGGGGAGCGGTACACCGATGGGTAATGATTGCCTGCCAGCCACTTTTTGACTATCCAATTTTTTATCAGTAAACGTCTACACCTCATAATTGGGAAAGTACGGATTAATCTTCTGATCTACTCGTAATGGGCTAAAGCCCTAACAACACACGCGCTTAGCCAGGGATTGTTTTTGGTTTTTCTGGAGCTTCATTTGCGCCCGTGTAGAACACCTCTTGTTTATCTATTTCGCGCTT
>JANONT010000120.1:0-8463 GCA_031420955.1 Candidatus Nitrotoga sp.
CTTGGATAACGCCAGTGCGGGCAGTGTCAGTATTTTGGGGCAAGACGTACAAGCCATGAATGAAGCGGCTCGCGGCGTGGTGCGAAATAAATCGCTAGGGTTTGTGTATCAGTTTCATCATCTGCTGGCCGAATTCACCGCACTGGAAAATGTTGCTATGCCTTTATTCATTCGCGGCATGGCGCGTAAAGAAGCCGAACCAATTGCCGCCAATATGCTGGGGCTGGTGGGCTTGGCGCATCGCGTAGAACACATGCCGTCGGAGCTGTCTGGTGGCGAGCGTCAGCGCGTGGCAGTGGCGCGTGCGTTGGTCACCGAACCGGCCTGCGTATTGGCCGACGAGCCGACTGGCAATCTGGATCGCGCCAGCGCGCACGCGCTATTTGAGCTCATGCAGGAATTAAATGTGCGCTTGAATACCAGCTTTATCGTGGTCACACATGATCTGGAATTAGCCGCCCAAATGCAGCGAAAGTTGCTGCTAATGGATGGTGCGTTGCGTGCTGCGTGACTGACTTTTTACTTCTCGATTTACCATAAAACTCAACCCCCCCAGCCTCCCCTTACTCTTTTTTTAATTTAACAGTGCCAGATTGTTCCCTCACCCTCTGTCCCTCTCCCGGAGGGAGAGAGAGGTAAAGTCCTTCTCCCTTCGGGAGAAGGGTTGGGATAAGGGAGCAAGATTGAAAAACAGGTAAATTAGAGTTATCAGGAAAGGCTGGGAGGGGTTGCGGGGTTGTCTTTAAACGACACAACTCACGTCCCCAACAACTCCCTGACTGGTTTAAAACTTTTTCGATGCTCCGGCAAAACGCCATGCAACGCGAGTGCCGCAACATGCGCGGCAGTGGGGTAACCCTTGTGTGCGGCAAAATTATATTGCGGGTAGCGGTCGTGCAATTGCAACATAGCGGCATCGCGCGCGGTTTTAGCCAAGATAGAAGCCGCCGAAATAGCCGCAACGCTGCTATCACCCTGCACAATAGCGCGGCTAGGCAAGCTGGTATCTGGGCAGTGCAGACCATCTACCCACACTTGTTGCGGGCGGATAGGCAGCATTTCAACAGCACGCTGCATGGCTAACAAACTGGCGCGCAGAATATTGATATGGTCGATTTCTTCCACTGAGGCGGTGGCAATAGCCCAAGAAAGCGCGTGTTGTTTAATTTCCAAGGCCAATGCCGCACGCTTTTTTTCGCTGAGTTTTTTTGAGTCCGCCAAGCCGTGAATAGGTCGCAGATCATTGAGTATCACCGCTGCGGCGTACACCGGGCCAGCCAGTGGGCCGCGCCCTGCTTCATCCACACCGCAGATCAAGATGGTGGTCATTTTTTTAGATACGGCAAAATAGCCTGCGCCGCTTTGTGCGCGGTGTCTTGTTTGAGCGCGAGGTGGATGGCGGTAAATTCGGATTCTAGTTCTGCTATCGCTTGCTTATCGGCCATTAATTTCAACAACGCCTGCGCTAGATTTTCTGGCGTAGCGTCGTCCTGCAAAATTTCTGGCACGACAAATTTTCCGGCTAACACATTTGGTAAACCGACATAGGGCTGAATTTTTTTACGCTTCATTAACCAAAATGTCAGGCCCGACATTTTGTAGGTGATGACCATAGGCCGCTTGAGCAATGCCGCCTCCAGCGTGGCTGTGCCGGATGCGACCAATACGCCGTCTGCGGCAACCATGGCCTCATGCGCATGACCAAACAGCATCGTAATGGGAACATCTTCCGCGCCACATTGATAAATGGCTTCCTCAAAAATATTGCGCGTTTCGCGACTGGCCAACGGCACTAAAAAACGCGCATCGGGGAATGTTTGCAAAATAATTTTTGCCGTTTCGATAAAAGTTTTCGCTAAAAAATTAACTTCACTTTGCCTGCTGCCCGGTAATAGCGCGAATACTTTTGCCTGCATGGGAATCCGCATTTGTTCACGCGCGGCAGTGCGATCCGGCACCAGCGGCAACATATCGGCCAGCGGATGTCCGACATAGGTGACAGGCACGCCAGCCTTCTCATACAACGGGGCTTCAAAAGGAAACAAAGCCAGCACTTCTGACACGGCACGTTTAATTTTGTGGATGCGCTCAAAACGCCAAGCCCAAATGGAAGGGCTAACGTAGTGCACGGTGGGGATGCCGTGTTGCTTGAGTGCCAACTCTAAATCGAGATTGAAATCAGGCGCGTCAATACCAATAAATAAATCGGGCGGATTCGCAATAAAGTGGGCGCGTAATTTACGGCGTATACCGACAATTTCCCAGAAATGTTTGAGCACTTCGACATAGCCGCGCACGGCTAACTTTTCCATGGGAAATAATATTTTCATGCCCGTCGATTGCATTTTCGGCCCACCTATGCCGACAAATTGAATGTCGGGCATTTCGCGTTTTAATGCTTCTATCAGGTGGCCGCCGAGCAGGTCTCCGGAAGCTTCTCCGGCGACCATGGCGATGACTTTGGGTAGGGATGGTGCAACAGTTGACTGGGTCATAATAAAAAATTAACGGACAATGCCGCGCGCTGCCTTGCTCAAAAATGTTGCCAATATCGCAAGCTCGGGATGCGTTGCGGATTGCTCCAGAATTTTTTCTTGCGCTTGCGCTAAGGTCAGCTCAGATTTATATAGCGTCTTATAAGCGCGTTTGATAACCATAATCGCATCGCTGGAAAAACCGCGCCGCTTGAGACCTTCCGAATTGATGCCATGCGGCGCAGACGGGTGCCCAGAGACCAGCACATAGGGCGGCACGTCTTGCAGCAACACGGTGTTGATGCCGGTAATGACATGCGCGCCAATTTTGCAGAATTGATGCACCCCGGTGAAGCCACCCAAAATCACGTAATCTTCTATATGCACATGCCCGGCCAGCTGCGCGTTGTTAGCAAAAATAGTGTGGTTGCCAATCTGACAATCATGCGCGATATGCACATAAGCCATGATCCAATTATGGTTGCCGATGCGCGTCACGCCGACATCTTGCGAAGTGCCCAAATTAAGTGTGCAAAATTCGCGGATGACATTGTGGTCGCCAATTTCCAAGCGCGTGGGTTCGCCCGCATATTTTTTATCTTGCGGGATTTCGCCCAAAGAATTGAACTGGAAAATTTTATTGTGCCGACCAATGCGCGTGTGGCCGCTAATAACCACATGCGAGGCGATGGTCGTGCCCGCGCCGATCTCGACATGTTCGCCGATGATGGAATATGCCCCGACCGAAACGTCATCGGCAAGTTTGGCCCCGGGGTGAATTAGTGCAGTGGGGTGAACCAGTGCAGTGGGATAAGTCGGCGCAGTAGGGTGACGCATCATAATGCCCGCACCGTACAGAGTAACTCAGCCTCGGTCACCACTTTGCCATCCACGGTAACCGTCCCAGATAACTTCCACATGCCGCGCAAATTACGCAGCAATTTCACATTGATAATAAGCTGGTCACCCGCCATAACAGGCTTCTTAAAACGTGCGCCATCAATACCTACAAAATAATAAATTGATTCATTATTCGGCTTAGTATTGGTGGTTTTAAATGTCAAAATCGCGGCGGCCTGCGCCATAGCTTCCACAATTAACACGCCCGGCATGACTGGGTGATGCGGAAAGTGCCCCCCAAAAAATGGCTCGTTAATGGTGACATTTTTAAGTGCGGTAATTTCTTTGCCCACCTCGTAAGACAGCACGCGATCAATCAATAAAAACGGATAACGGTGTGGCAAATATTCCAGCACCTCGTGAATATTCATTTGCGTATTAGCGTTGCTTGGCTCTGCACTCATCTACTCTTCCTTTTTTAAAATTGCTTGTTGTAACATTTTAACTTGTTCGGCTAGCTCGGCTAAATGCCGCACCTGCGCGGCATTTTTCCGCCAAGTTTGCGCGCTGCTAAAGGGGAAAATACCGGTGTAGGTTCCCGCTTCGCGTATGGATTTTCCGATCATGGTGAATGATGAAATCTCCACGTGGTCGGCAATTTGAATGTGCCCTAAAATCCCCGAACCCCCACCGATACGACAATGGCTGCCGATGGTGGCACTGCCCGCAATCCCTGTACACGCGGCGATTGCCGTGTGCTCGCCGATACGCACGTTGTGTCCAATTTGAATTTGATTATCCAGCTTCACGCCATCGCCGATGACTGTGTCATCCAACGCGCCGCGATCAATGGTGGTGTTCGCGCCGATCTCCACATCGTCGCCGATAATCACGCGGCCTATTTGCGGAATTTTTAACCAACGCCCCGCCTCTGGCGCAATGCCAAAACCATCCGCGCCGATCACCACACCAGAGTGGGCAATCAGCCGCTGGCCGAGTATGCAATCGTGATACACCACCACTCGCGGATACAAAATCGAGTCTGTCCCCAGCACCGTGTCCGCGCCGATGCTACACCCCGCCATCACCACACAGCCCGCACCGATTTTTGCACCTGCGCCTATGACGACATGCGCCCCAATGTGTGCCGTAGGATCAATGCGCGCGCCCTCGCCTATCACCGCGCTGGCGTGGATGCCGGCTGACACAACAGGCTTAGTTGGATTTAAAAATGCCGACACTTTGGCAAAATAAACGTAGGGGTCGCGACACACAATGCGCGGCAGAGAGGTTAAATCAGCATCATCAGTACGCACAATAATCGCCGCTGCACGCGTAGCGGCAAGCTGGGTGCGATAACGATTATTGGCGAGAAAGGTAAGCTGCCCTGCTTGGGCTTTTTCTAAGGTGCCAACCTGATGGATTAAAGTAGCACCCTCACCCACAACCTGACCGCCAAATTTTGCAACGATTGCATCAAGCTGATAATGGATACGGTTCATTTGAGTAGGCTATGTACTGATGGGCATCTCTAAAAATTTAAAGTTCTAAGCCAGACTAGGCGCAAGCAAAAAATGGTTACGTCGCATATGTTTGATATGTGAGTAAGCATTTTTTGTAAGCAACAACGTATGGCGACGAAATTTTTGTTTTTAGAGATGTCCTTATGGGGCGGCGGATTTTTCAGGAGCCATATACTGCAACACCTTTTCGGTGATGTCGATCTTGGGGTTGTGATACACCTTTTCTTGCAAAATTAAATCGTATTTTTCGCTCTCGGCAATGGCCTTAATGGCTTTGTTGGCGATCTCCAGCACGATGCTCAATTCTTCGTGCTTACGCAGATTTAAATCTTCGTTAAATTCGCGCTGCGTGCGTTGCATATTCATATTCAAATTAGCTAACTCACGTTCTTTATTGCGCCGCTCGGATTCGGACAGGGTTACGCCTTCTTTTTCTAACAGTGTTTGTATATCTTTAATTTGCTTGGACAGTGCTTTAATTTCCGCATCGCGTGTTTTGAATTCTTGCTCAATGCGTTTTTCGGCTTTCAGAGCCGGTGTCGATTCGCGCAACACACGCTCAGTGTCTACCACGCCCACACGAAAATCTTGTGCCACGGCAGGCAGGCAAACAATAAGCAGCGAGATAGATGCCAAGCGCAGCAGATGATTTTTAATGCTGTGTTCTTTAATTTTTGGGATAACCATGATGCTCACTCCTTAATTAAAACCCTTAATTAAAACTCAAACCTAAAACAAAGACCCCAATGTAAACTGTATTTTATCCAACTTATCGCCCGCTTGCTCATTCAACGGATAACCCGCGCTGATTTTTAGCGGCCCTACAGGTGACACCCATGTTAACGCCATGCCCGCAGAATAACGCAAGCCATCTGTACCTGGCAAACTTCCCTCGCCAAAGACTGCGCCGCCATCGACAAACGCGCTTAAGCGCACCGATTTTTCAGTGTTCATGCCGGGCATGGGGAATAGCAATTCCATATTGCCGATCACACGCCTATCACCGCCGAGCGAATTATTCAGATCATCCCGCGGCCCCAAAGAATTGGTGCGATAACCGCGCACGGAATCCGACCCACCCGCGTAATAATGTTGGGTAAACGGCAGTGTCATCCCATCGTAGCCCCGTGCCTTTGCCACCTCGCCATTTAGGCGTAACGTAAACGTTTTGCTAAGCGGATAAAACCATTGGTGCTGATAATTCAGCTTATAAAATAATTGATCTGATCCGGGCAAAGTAGCGGCGATGGTCGCACGTTGCACCGTGCCCTCGGTGGTGTAAATCGCACTATCGCGATTATCGTACCCCCAGCCTATCGTGCCTGTGTAGTTGTCGGTGACTGCGCCAAAGGTATTCACATATTGTATAAACCGTGCTGGGCTGGCACTGGTCAGTTGCAGATTGGTTTGTTCTGCAGACAAGCCATAATAAATACTTTCGTCATCTGCAATCGGCACACCAAAGCGAATGCCCGCCCCCAATGTGGCGGTTCGGTACGGGCTGATTACCGAGGTGCGCGCAGAATTCACATCACGCTTATATAAATCTAAACTCCGGCTCACGCCTTCATCGGTGTAATAGGGGTTGGTGTAGGACAGCGAATACACTTGGTTCACTTTGCTAGTGTTGATTTGCGTGGTGAGATGGTTGCCCGTGCCAAACAAATTACGCTCGGTCACTGCGCCCGTAAAGATCACGCCCTCACCGCTGGATAAACCCGCGCCTATCGAAAAATCGCCCGTTAATTTTTCTTTAACCGACAAGCTAATATCCAGTTGATCGTTGGTGCCGGGGACTTGCGGGGTCTCGATGTTCACCTCGCTGAAAAAATCCAGGCGATCTACTTTTTGTTTAGATTTTTTAATTTTGCTGGTATCAAACCACGCCGCTTCCATTTGGCGAAATTCGCGCCGGATCACTTCATCCCGCGTTTTAGTGTTGCCTGTAATATCAATGCGCCGGATGGTGGCGCGTACGCCGGGATCGACCACAAAAGTAAACGCCACTTTATGATTCTCTTTATCCAGCTCTGGCACGGCATTGGTGTTGGCGAAAGCGTAGCCATCTTCGCCCAGACGATCACTGATTTTTTTGGTGGACTCGGTTAACTCTTTACGAGAGAAAACGCTGCCCGGCAATACCGTAATCAGCTTACGCATTTCCTCATGTGACAATATATTTTGCGGTCCGGCCAGCTTGACCTCGGAAACCGTATATTTCGCGCCTTCACGAATTTTGATGGTGATGTATATCTCTTGTTTATCTGGTGTGATCGACACTTGCGTCGACTCGATCACAAACTCTAAGTAGCCCGCATCCAGATAAAAAGAACGCAGTGTTTCTAAATCTGCCGCCAATTTTTGTTTGGAATATTGATCGTCTTTGCTAAACCAGCTACCCCAACTGGGCGTGTCTAATTCCATCAAATCGCGTAAATCATCTTCGCTATAAGCCTGGCTACCAATGATATTAATTTGATTGATGCGCGAGGTTTCGCCCTCGACCACATTCAAGCTCACTCCAATGCGATTGCGCTCCAGCTCGGTGAGCGTGGTTTTCACCGTTGCACCATATTTGCCACGTGCCACATATTGCCGCTTGAGCTCTTGCTCGGCTTTATCCAAGGTCGCTTTGTCAAAAATAAGCCCCTCGGCCAAGCCCACCGATTTCAAACTTTCACGAATTTTATCTTGCGGGAAATCTTTAATGCCCTCCATCGCGATGCTGGCGATAGTGGGTCGCTCACGTAGCTGCACGATAAGTACGTCCTTCTCTACCTCCAGCCGCACATCCTTAAACATGCCCGTTGCAAACAAGGCGCGTATCGCGGTGGTCGCGCGTTCGTCATCTAATTTATCGCCGACTTTCACTGGCAAATAACTGAACACCGTGCCGACCTCGGTGCGCTGTATACCTTCCACGCGAATATCTTTAACGACGAAGGGTTCTATCGCCACGGCCAAGTTAGAGGCGGCTAACAGTAGCGTGTATCCAATAAACTTTACTAATGATGTTGCAAGCAATTTCATAAAACTAAAATCCTGTAGAGAAAATTTCGCCGTATTTTTTAACCAACAACCAAGCGCGTAATGTCGTTATATATCGCCAACACCATCATCGTTAACAGCAGCGTAATGCCAATCTTTTGCCCGACTTCCCACATTTTTTCTGACACGGGGCTGCCCTTCACGAGCTCAACTAGGTAATACAATAAATGCCCGCCATCCAACAGTGGAATAGGCAGCAAATTTAACACACCAATGCTAATACTAATGAGCGCGAGAAAGCTAATATAGGCGATTACGCCAACCTGCGCCGACTGCCCCGCATAGTCTGCAATGGTAATCGGACCGCTTAAATTTTTGAGCGACATTTCGCCCATAATCATTTTGCCCATCATTTTCAAACTCAGCACACTGGTATCCCAAGTTTTGCTCAATGCCTGTGTGAACGCGGCCAACGGCGGGTAACGCACTTCGGTAAGCATGGCCCCCAATTTACTTTTATCAATGTGGGGCGCAGCACCAATTTTGCCTATGGTTTTTTCACCCTCGATACTGGCCTCTGGCGCAAGATTAATGCTGAGCAAATTACCTGCGCGTGCAATATCAAAGCGCAGCGTTTT
>JANONT010000121.1:0-10485 GCA_031420955.1 Candidatus Nitrotoga sp.
CCAGTTCCAACAAAAAGTTGGCTCGGTCGCCTTAAGGGCGGCTTGTCGCGCACGGGCAATCAATTGGCAAATTTGTTTGGTCAAGGCGGCAAAATAAGCGATGAATTATATGAAGAATTAGAGACGATTTTAATTGCCGCCGATGTGGGGATGGAAGCGACCACTTTTTTGCTGCGCGAATTGCGCCAGCGCGTTAAGACAGAAAATTTAACCGAAGCCACCGAACTCAAACAAGCCTTAGCGCATTGCTTAATTAACCTGCTGCAACCGCTGGCGCAGCCGCTGGATACCAGCACTCACCGGCCTTTTGTAATCATGTTGGCCGGGGTCAACGGCGCGGGCAAAACCACCTCTATCGGCAAGCTGGCAAAATATTTTCAAGCGCAAGGAAAATCTGTTTTACTGGCGGCGGGCGATACTTTTAGAGCGGCCGCGCGCGAGCAATTAATGGAGTGGGGTACGCGCAACAATGTCACGGTCATTGCGCAAGAGGGCGGCGATCCTGCTGCGGTGATTTTTGATGCGGTGCAGGCCGCACAAGCGCGCAAGATCGACATTGTGCTGGCCGATACGGCGGGGCGGCTATCGACACAAACGCATTTAATGGACGAAATAAAAAAAATTAAACGGGTGATTGGCAAAGCACTGCCAGGCGCACCGCACGAGGTGTTGTTGGTGCTGGATGCGAACACTGGGCAAAACGCGCTGAGCCAAACGAAGGCATTTGATAGCTTTTTAGGCGTAACCGGTTTGGTCTTAACCAAACTGGATGGCACGGCCAAAGGGGGCGTGGTTGCGGCGTTGGCGAAGACGTATCCTATCCCCATCCGCTTTGTGGGCGTGGGCGAAGGGTTGGATGATTTACGCCCCTTTGTTGCGGAAGATTTTGTCAATGCGCTGTTAGGATTAGAGGTGTGATTAAATTTAGCCAAGTATCCAAACGCTACCCCAACGGCTACGAGGCACTGCGAAATGTAAGCTTTGACATTGCCGAGGGCGAGATGATTTTTCTCACCGGGCATTCGGGCGCAGGCAAAAGCACCTTGCTCAAATTGATCGCTGCGATTGAGCGACCCAACAGCGGCAGCGTGCTGGTAAAGGGGCAAAATGTTGCGACGCTTAAAGATGGCGCGATTCCTTATTTGCGGCGCAATCTAGGTTTGATTTTTCAAGATCATAAACTTTTATTTGATCGCAGCGTATTTGAAAATGTCATGCTGCCTTTGCAAATTTGTGGCTTTGGTTACCGTGAAAGCAGCAAACGCGTACACGCCGCGCTGGACAAAGTGGGCTTGCTCAAGCGCGAAAAATCCAACCCCATCACCCTGTCAGGCGGCGAGCAACAACGCTTGTGCATCGCCCGCGCCATTGTGAATCGCCCTGCAATTTTGTTGGCCGATGAGCCCACCGGAAATTTGGATGCAGATTATGCGAGCGAAATTTTATCTATTTTTAAATCATTCAACCAAGTGGGCGTGACCCTGCTGATCGCCACGCATGACGAAAATATTGTACGCCCAATTGGTCAAATCCAATCTGGCGACTCTGCGCGGGCAGGCCGCATTTTGCACCTCAACCAAGGGCAATTAGTCTCATGAAAAATTGGCTCGTAGAACATGTGCGTGTGTTGCTGCACACCCTGCGCCGACTCATTGCTGCACCCTTATCTAGCGCGCTGAATGTGTTAGTGATTGGCATTGCGCTGAGCCTGCCTGCGGGGATTTATGTGGTCTTGCTCAACTTGGAAAAAGTGGCAGGGCAAGCCGCCAGCACGCCGCAACTCAGCGTATTTATGAGTATGAACGCAGCGCAGGATGCGATTGCGCGCACCGCAAAGCAATTACAACAACACGCTGCGATTCGCTCGATTGAATTTGTCCCGCGACAAAAAGCCTTGGAGCAATTAAAACTCAGCACGGGCATGGCGGATGTCATCGGCGGCTTAAAAAATAATCCACTGCCAGATGCGTTCATCATTCACCCCCACGCGACCAACCCACAGTCGCTAGAAGTGCTACGCGATGAATTAAAAAAGCTACCCAATGTCGAGCATGTGCAGCTTGATTCGGCATGGGCGCACAAATTAGCCGCCCTTGTCCAATTTGCTAATTTTGTGATCGGGCTGATTTCGGTGCTGCTCAGCTTGGCTCTGGTCGCCATTGCTTTCAACACCATTCGCTTGCAAATTTTGACGCAGCGCGATGAAATTGAAGTGTCGAAATTGATCGGCGCGACCAATGCATTTGTGCAACGCCCCTTCTTATATTTTGGCTTGTTACAAGGATTATTAGGTGGCCTCACCGCGTGGCTCATCATCGCGCTGAGCTTGTATTTGCTCAACAGCAATCTCGCCGAATTAACAACATTATTTGCCAGCAACTTTACCCTACAAATACTCTCTACCAACGATAGCCTTGCCCTATTACTGTTCTCGGCTTATCTCGGTTGGCTGGGGGCGTGGTTGTCGGTAACACTACACTTACGCAATGCGGGGTAATAATTTATACCGCTTTTCGACGCTTTGCCGTGGCAACACAAGCCCCTATAATCTGCCAACTTATTCTGCGACCCATAACCCCGCTATGAAACATTATCTCCTGCTTCTCGCGTTAGTCTTGGCTGGATGCACCAGCACCCCCACCCATCCGCAAGACCCGCTAGAGCCGCTCAATCGCCGCGTGTTTCACTTTAACGAAGCCACGGACAAGGCCATACTCAAGCCTGTGGCACAAGGCTACGATTTTGTCATGCCCCAATTTGCCAAGCTCCTGGTCAATAATTTTTTCTCCAATTTGGAAGATGTGGTTATCACGGCGAATGATTTGTTGCAGCTCAAATTTGCTCAGGCCGCTTCGGATGGTAGCCGCGTTTTATTCAACTCGACGTTTGGCGTGTTTGGCTTGTTTAACGTAACGGATAGACTGGAAAAACATAATGAAGACTTCGGCCAAACGCTAGGCTACTGGGGCGTGCCAAACGGCCCTTATCTAGTCTTGCCAATCTTGGGGCCCAGTGCTGTGCGCGACAGCGTAGGCTTGTATGCTGATATTCAAACTAATCCGAGTACACACACCGAACACATTCCGACGCGCAACCAAGCCTATGCGCTGGATAAAATTAATCTCCGCGCCAATCTGCTCGCACAGGAAAAAGTGTTGGATACTGCCGCGATTGATCGCTATTCGTTTATCCGCGACAGCTATTTGCAACGGCGATTAAGCCATGTGTATGACGGGAATCCGCCAAGGGTAAAGTTTTATGATGATGATTTATAAAAAGCACCTCTAAAAAAAATCCTGCCGTCATGCTGTGTTATTCGTAACTGGGGTAAGCAGGCAAGTAGGGTAATCAGACTGCCCGCGTAGCGGATGCACGCAAAGAATTATTCCTGTCGATACAGCCGCGCTGTATTACGCCCACTGCTCTTGGCTTGATACATGGCGATATCGGCGCGCTTGACCAACGAAAACTCATCTGTGCCATGTTCTGGGTATACGGCAACACCAATGCTGGCAGACATCTTGAGCGTATGCCCAGCAATTTCAAAAGGCTGAGAGATGGTCAGCAATATTTTTTCGGCCACCGAAACCGCATCTTGGCTGGTGTCAATTTCCGGTAGCAACACCACAAATTCAACGCCCCCCAGCCGCGCCACGGTATCGGATTCGCGCACGGCAACTTGTGTGCGTTGCACAAATTCTTTAAGTGCCAGATCGCCGATGGCGTGTCCCAGCGTGTCGTTGATTATTTTAAAATCATCCAGATCGATAAACATGATGGCGCAACGCAGGTTGTTGCGTTTGGAGTGCGCCAGCATTTGTCCGAGCCGATCCGCGAACAGCACGCGATTGGGCAGCCCAGTTAAGGTGTCGTGATGCGCGAGGTAGTGATACTTATCTTTCAAATTATCGGTGAGCAGAAGCTGATCATGCTTATCCTGCAACTGCCGCTCAACCGTGTACAACAGCTCGTTTAAATACAGCGTGAGCTGTGCTACCTCCTTAGAGGTGCTTGCATTCGGCTCGTCGATACGCGAACC
The DNA here is from genome assembly GCA_031420955.1 of Candidatus Nitrotoga sp. GTDB lineage: Bacteria > Pseudomonadota > Gammaproteobacteria > Burkholderiales > Gallionellaceae > Nitrotoga. The sequence continues at coordinate 4,040 of JANONT010000121.1, forward strand.
ACTGCCCGGCACAAGATGATGCAATTGCTGCGATAGCCGCGCAATAGGATCGGTAATCAGCCGAGAAATAGCGTACCAAACCACCAGCGGCAGCAACAAAAAAGCGATCAAGCTAAACGCCAATCGCCCGGTGTTATGAATCGCATCCGCTTTGATAACGCCGCTATCGATGCGCGCCTCAAGCCGCCCGATAATTTCGTTGCTATCAAATGGGGAAACGAGGGCGCGACTGATGGTCAGCGAACACGCACCCGCCTGCTGCAACGCGGGCAAGTCCAACTTGTCATGCCTGGCCGAAGTCACATTCAAGCTCAGATTGTTGCGCAAATTTATTTGGCACACCACGTTATTTAACATCAGTCCTTTGACGACATCGTTGGCAATTTCTGTGTTACCGCTGTAGGCGGCAATAGCCGCAGTATAGGAAACCGTTTCCATAAGCTGTTTAATTTGCTGTTCATTTTCCTCCCGCTCGTGCCGGTAAGTGATATTCAATATCAGCAGTAGGGTGATGCCGCCAATCACCAGCGCGCTGATAAAAACGATCAGCATCAAACGTGTTTTTAGCGAAGTGCTTCGTGCTTGGCTCATTTGACAACCATTAAAGGTACAACCGCTGAGCCGATGCTATCGGCATCCACATAACCCAACGCGTTCCGATTTTTCTCAACCACTTGCGACATGGCGGCTTTGTTCGCCAGTTTGCGCGGTGGATTCGCTTGCCCGGTAAAGGATAAACGCGCCCAGTACGCATTGATTTCCGCCAGACTTTTGCCGGTGAGTGCCTGATAAAATTGGGCGCGCATTTCTGGATTACCCTGATAGTCAATCGGCAAGGGAATGCTGTTGTTCGGCAACACGGTAATGCGCCCCATATAAATATCGACAATTTGCTTGCGGCTGAGTTGCCCCAACTCACTCCGCGGATTAACAATCACCATAATGGGCGAAGATTCTTGCACCGCAGGTGGCCCGACAGAAATTTCCACATCCGCTGATTGCGCGTAAGCCTGCGGCACGCACAACCACAATGCCCACAGCCCGAATAATTTTGTTATTAAATGGCGCATGGTCAAAATATCCTGTCGTAAGCCAGCGTCAGTAATCTGGCATGGCCGTACTTGGGTGTCCAATCTGCGCCACCGCGCTCGCGCTGGTTATCCAATTGAATTTTAATGTCGCTATGCGGCGATAAATAGTGGCGCACCGTCAGCGAACGGTTAGTATGGCTCTCTTGACCTTGCGGATTACCGCCCGCGCCAACCACCGCTTGGCCGTGATATTCCGACAAGTTGATACCCGCCTCCCACTCACCCATGCGGCGTATTAAGCCTGCGCGGCTGGCAAAATCATTGAACGTGGCCGCCTGCCGATCAATATGCAAAAACTCGGTCAGCAACACCCAGTTCTCGTAATCTACATTAAATGCGGCGACATAAATTTGTTGACGCGAACCATCTTGCGCCAACAAGGGGTCAGTTGAAGGAATGAGTGTTTGCGTTCCACTATCCCACTCGCTGATATTGTTGCGCGTTGTCTGGGCCTGGATGTACGACAAGCGCGCCTCAAACCACTCTTTGGCGAGCGTCACATTGCCGCCAAAAATATTTTCCCAGCGCACATTGGTCTGCGATTGCTGGCCTCTATACACTTTCCAATAACCGCTATCGCGCACGTATTCTTGACCTGCCAGCATATTGGCGCGCACATCCCAACTCCCCAACTGATCGACATGCTGAATGTTAATGCCGTTGTAATTAACCACCTCCCATCCGTATTGCTGCGGCGGCAAATGCGTCCACGGCAAAGCAAATCCCACATCTTGGCTGTCAGAATAAAAAAGTATCGGTATCCGCTTGCGCCCAAACTGAATAGAAGTACTGTCGTTCAACCGATACGTGCCGTATAGCCATTCCAAATTTACCTCGCCCGCTTCGCTGCCCCGCGAGACAACTTGGGCAGTCACCGACCAAGCCGTGCTTGAAAAATTGACCGTGCCTTGCAGCCCCAGCTTGGAATCTGGACTCACTTGCACACCGCCATGGTCATCGTAAATAGCATTTTGTGCGTAGTCTGCGGTAAAGCAAGGGCAGCGCAAATCCAACACGGGCTGGCGTGTACCGCCCAGCATCTTGCCTGCCCCCACCGTTAAAAATCCTGACCCATTAAAGGCAAACTTGCTCGGCTCTGAAATAATAGCCTCTGGTCGAGCAATATCGGGTGTAACGGCATTGCTCTCTGCTGCATGAACAGCAGAGACGCTAAACGGTGCGAGGGAAAATAATAAAAAATTGAGGTATAACCAAAAATATTTTTTGCTGCTTATTTTATTTTTTTGTATTCTCTTCACACGCCCCCCCACACACCAAAAATTAAATATATTCAGCGGCGATTATACTGTCTGCCTGTATCACAGGCTTAAAAATCGCCCCCAACAAGAGGAATCCAACATGCCCGCCGCTTACTTCACTAAACAGACTTTTAATTTTCTCCAAGCCTTGGCGGAGAATAACAACCGTGCATGGTTTGATGAGCACAAGCAAGATTACGAAAATTTCGTACGCTCGCCCGCACTGCATTTTATCCGCGACATGGCGGAAGTGCTGCCTGCGATTTCCCCACACTTCCACGCACTACCCAAAAAAGTGGGCGGCTCACTGATGCGCGTGCAACGCGACATTCGCTTTAGTCATGACAAATCCCCTTACAAAACCAATATTGGCATCCAGTTTCGGCACGAGGTGGGCAAGGACATTCATGCGCCGGGATATTACGTGCACATCGAACCGAATGATTGTTTTGTGGGCGTGGGTCTGTGGCGACCCGATGCGGACGCGCTTTTCAAAATACGTAGCGCGATTGTAGAAAATAGTCCGGCTTGGATGGCGGCGCGAGATGACCAAAATTTCCGGCAGCATTTTACCCTGGCGGGCGACGCGCTTATCAATGCCCCACGCGGCTTTGCCAAGGATCATCCGCATGTGGCAGATTTAAAGCGCCGCGATTTTATTAGCCTGTGCAAAATCAGCCAGACACAGGTGTTATCTAAAAATTTTCAAGCAGACGTGTTGGCATATTTCAAACACAGCGCGCCTTTTATGCGTTTTTTGTGCAAGGCGCTTGCCCTACGGCATTAAGGACACCTCTAAAAATCCAATTGCCGTTGCCCTACTGTGTTGCTCGCAAAAAATTACGCCTAAAATATGCGTCGTCGCAATTTGTTGCTCGCGCCTTGCCCAGCTTAGGAACTTTAATTTTGAGCGGGGTCCTTAAGGCTGCGGAGCTGCAGGCGCAGACTGCGGCTGGTCGACCACGACGGGTGGCGCAACACTTGTGGGGGCAGGTGCATCAGGCGGGGTGGGTAAAATATTCGCCGACTTACTTTGCAATTCGCCGCCTTTAACCAATGGTGCCTCTTGAGATGCGGGTATATTTTGCGGCGGGCGGGGTACAGCGGGCTTCCCCCCCTTGGGGCGAGCAGGTTTAGTCTCGGCCGCTTTCGCCGGAACATCGCTTGATTGATTCACCTGCTTAGGCACAATAGGCTGTGCTGGGGGTGGCGCAGAAGTTGGTTCCTCTTTCGCTGGCAAATCAGGGGTCGGCACCAACTCTATTTCAATAACGGGCTCTACCACGGGTGCTGAAGTTGAAGATTGTGGACGCGCACTCCACTCTAGCAGTAGCCATCCGGCAATCACCAGCATCACCCCCACCCCCCATAACCAGCGCGATTCTTTCTGCTTGCTTGGGTTAATTTTGCGAACTTTTGCGCGACCAAAAAACGTATTCACCACCTGCACTTCACTCAGGTCGGTATATTTATACCCCGCTCTAATCTCGCTATCTTTTAATAGCGGCTGCGGGGAAATATCTTGTTGGATAATTTTCTTTTGCACTTTATATCAACCTTTGCACAGACATCCGTCCCTACTGATTTTTGCCAAATGGGGCGCGCACTTATTTTAGCCTGAAGCCAGCCCAATCAACAGCAGCATTTTAATTTGGGCAAAATAAATCCGGCTATTCCACCCTATCAACCGGGCTTGCGGCGACTAGCATGTGAACCTGCCTATAGACTCATGGAGTATTGAAATGATGACCGACGACACCGCAACAACTGAATTATCCAGCAAAGAAAGCTGGCAACAAGATAACCAGCAGAGCGCGCCTGCCACCGCATCGGCGACGGCGGATCAACCTGCATTCAGCTTCAGAACATTAAAATTGCATCCGGGCATGTACTTGCAAACGCAACTTTTATTCGGTAACGCCCCCAAAAGTGAAGCGCAATTCATGGCCGCCATCCACGGCAAATGCGTCATGCTCATCCCGCGTTCGGAGTCGGGCACTAAATCGAATATGCGCGCAGGTGAAGAATATATTGTCAGCGGATTCACTGGGCAATATGACTTTTCGTTTATCTCACAAGTGATACAAGTGGTTGAAACATCTTTGACGCACGTGGTGGTTTCTTACCCCGATACCATCAACGCTAAAATGGTGCGGCGCGCGATACGCATCAAAACCTCGCTGCCCGCATTAGCCATTCAAAAAAATAACAAATCCCATGCCAATGTGACTGTCATTGACCTGAGTATGGCCGGTGCCATGCTCGCGTCACCCATCGCAATGGGGTCAGTAGGTGATATTTTGCACCTTAAACTCTCGGTGAGCGTTGACAATAAAACAGCCCACCTCGCACTCAACGCCGCCATCTGTCACTCAAGGCCATTTGATAATAGCGAGGGTTATCGAATCGGCCTGTCATTCCAAGCGTTAGATGAAGACGATAAATTGATCTTGCATTATTTAACCTCGTCCGCCACCGCAGATGAAGAAATTATGTTGGCGGGCAGCCACTAAAGCCTCCACCTCATTACATTGTCAATTTAATAATGCCAGATTGCTCCCTCACCCTCTGTCCCTCTCCCAGAGTGAGAGGGAGGGACAGTCCTTCTCCCTCTGGGAGAAGGGTTGGGATGAGGGAGCAAAATTGAGAGGCATTGGAATAACAAGCATTTTAATTGTGCGGGATCACATAAGGAGACGGATTTAATCAGCATCTCCCGAAATCCCCTCCGCTAAATTCCAGTTGTGAAGACCGCATTTTCTGGCTATAAACCACTCTCGCATTCGCAAGAGCGGCTCATCCATCAACATGCATTTTTATCTGGGACTCGATTTTGGTACATCCGGCGCACGCGCCTGCGCGATAGATGCGGCTAAAAATATCGCCTATCAAAACCATCTCGCCTATCTGCACCCCACCGCGCAAACGCCTACCGATTGGCGCATTGCGCTGCACGAGCTGCTGCTAACTCTACCGCCCAATCTCGCAAAAAATCTGCGCGGCATTGCCATTGCCGCGACCTCCGCCAGCGTTTTATTGTGCGATGACACTCTCGAACCGACTTCGCCCGCTCTGCTATATTCCGATAATCGCGCGCAATGTATGCTGCATAAAATTCAAAAAATTGCCCCGCCCGATCACGTTGTGCAAAGTGCCACTTCAGGTCTGGCTAAATTTTTATGGCTCACGCAACACGTCGATTTAACCGACACCTCTTATTTTCTGCATCAGGCAGATTGGCTGGCGGCCTTGCTCACTGGGCAGGGTGGCATGAGCGATTATCACAACGCGCTTAAAAGCGGCTACGATGTAGAAAAATTATGCTGGCCGGAATGGATAAAAAATTTGCCGCACGCCCACTTATTGCCCGATGTGGTTGCACCCGGCGCAGCACTCATGCCCATCCACCCCATCGTGGCAGAACGTTTTAAAATTGACCCCGGCTGTTTAATTCATGCGGGCACAACCGACAGCACCGCCGCGTTCATCGCGACCGGAATCGAACAACCCGGTGCGGCAGTCACCTCACTGGGCACCACGATGGTGCTAAAAATACTGTCCAACATCCGCGTAGAATCGGCGCAACACGGCGTGTACAGCCATCGTTATGGAGACCTGTGGCTGGCGGGCGGCGCATCGAATGCGGGGGGTGGTATGTTGCGGCAGTATTTCAGCGACGTGCAACTCGAAAATCTGAGCGCGCAAATTGATCCCACAATTGACAGCCCGCTCGACTACTATCCCCTGCCCCGCGCGGGCGAACGCTTCCCCATCAACGACCCGAATTTGGCTCCCCGCCTCACCCCACGCCCAGATAACGACGTGGAATTTTTGCACGGTCTCTTGCAAGGTTTAACGAACATTGAGGGCGCGGGTTACGAAAAATTGCGCGAGTTAGGCGCAACCAAACTACAGTCCGTAACCACCTGCGGCGGCGGCGCGAAAAATAATGTTTGGCGCGCCATGCGCGAACGAAAATTGCAAGTCCCCGTCACCGTTGCAAGCCATACCGAGGCGGCTTATGGTGCGGCATTGCTGGCATTACAACAGGGGGCGTTACAATCCGGGACATTACAGGGTGGGGTGCTACAGCGGG
>JANONT010000122.1:0-6277 GCA_031420955.1 Candidatus Nitrotoga sp.
TAAAGTCACCATCACGCTGTTGTTTGCTTTTTTTTTGGGGGGTAATTATGGATTTAAAAATTGGACGATGCTACCGATTGACCCCCCCGCCCCGTTGGGGGGGTGTGGGGACGAGGGTGGGGGAACAGTCTGGCATGTAAAAAAATAGATTCAAAAACCCCCCCCCCCGCTACGCTCCACCCCTCCTTGACAGGAGGGGATAAATTCAAATTCGGTGCCACGCTAGTGGGTACGCGTGGTAACAAATTTGATGCTATGCCGTCAGTGCAGGTGGAGAAAAATTCAATGCTAGGCCAGTGGATACAACGGGGGTTTGATCCCCTCCTGCCAAGGAGGGGTGGGGTGGAGCGTAGCGGGGGGCGGTTAAATTTTGTAGGCATGGTGAAATTTTGTTTGCTTTACCGCGAACGATGCGCCTCCTGCGTCGGCAGCATCCTACGACACTACATTTAATCCCCTCGCCCCGTTGGCGGGGAGAGGGAGTTATATTTCACTATCTATTTACCGCGCCCACCTTCCTTCACCCACTCTTACGTCCCCCACGCAGCTTCTGCTGCTCCAGCGGCACGCCGATATGTTCCTCGCCACGCTGGTGTGCTAACGCGACTTGCTTTTGTCTTTCTGCCACGCGCGCGCGCGTTTTTTCTGGTAGCGCGTCAAAACAATAGCGGCAAGATAATCCATCCTGATAACTCGGCAAGGCTTTATCTTCCTGCGACACAGGGTGGCGGCAGGCATAGCATTGTTCGTGCGTGCCCAGCTCCAACCCCTGCCCCACAGCAATGCGTTGATCGAACACAAAACATTCGCCCTGCCACTTGCTCTGCTCGGCGGGCACGGTTTCCAGATATTTCAAAATGCCACCCTGCAAGTGATACACCTCCTCAAAGCCTTGCTCCAACATATACGAACTGGCTTTTTCGCAGCGTATGCCTCCGGTGCAAAACATCGCTATTTTTTTATGCTTGGCGGGGTCGAGATTTTTTTCGACGTAAGCCGGAAACTGGCGAAAGGTCGTGGTGCGCGGGTCAACTGCACCTTGAAAAGTGCCAATGTCATATTCATAACCATTGCGCGTGTCGATCAATACTACCTCTGGGTCGGCGATTAGCGCGTTCCAATTTTCTGGCGCAACATACGTGCCGACTTTTTTATTGGGATCGACACCTGCCACACCCAGCGTCACAATTTCTTTTTTCAGGCGCACCTTCATGCGATCAAACGGCGGCGTATCGGCGAAGGATTCTTTATGCTCAATATCCACCAGCCGCGCATCGGCACGCAGATATTGCAGCAACGCATCAATGCCCGTGCGCGACCCGGCCACCGTGCCATTGATGCCCTCGGCAGCCAGCAAAATCGTGCCATTCATTTTTTGAGCGACGCAAAAATCCTGCAAGCGCGGCCGCATCTCGCGATAATCAGTAAGCTCTGCAAATTTATATAAAGCTGCAACAATAATGTTAGACATGACTTTGAATTCTGATTTTAATAGCTTGTTTTTGAAGAGCGGATTTTACACCGCAAGAGATAGGCTTGGAATTTTTTGCCTGCAGCGCGTCTTTATTTTTGCTAATTTTAAAGAGTGAGCCATTACCCCTATCCCAGTTGCCCCCATTAAAAGAGAGGTTGCCGTGTACCCTATCCTAAGATACGCTTGACCAAATTTACATATTCATTAATCATGATGCGAGTAAATAATATAGTGCTGTACTTAGTTTCATTTCACCTATCGCTTCATTTAACCCACTTCTCACACAAATAATTTGTCATGTCAGTCTTTGATAAGTCAGCCTTCATTACCACCTTAAGCCGCATTCTGCCCCCACACGCGGTGCTGTCTAGCACAGAAGATTTGCATCCTTACGAATGCGATGCCTTGTCGGTTTATCGCGCCATGCCGCTGGCGGTGTGCCTCCCCGAAACAACCGAGCAAGCGCGCGAAATTTTACGCGCCTGTCATCAGGAAAAAGTCCCTGTCGTGGCGCGCGGTGCGGGTACGGGGCTGTCTGGTGGCGCGCTGCCACTGACCGATGGCGTGGTGTTGAGTCTAGCCAAATTCATGCGCGTGTTGGAAATTGATCCGCTGAACCGCACCGCACGCGTACAACCCGGCGTGCGGAATCTGGCGATTTCACAAGCGGTCGCGCCCCATGGTTTGTATTACGCGCCCGATCCTTCCTCGCAAATTGCCTGCACGATAGGCGGCAACGTGGCCGAAAATTCCGGCGGCGTGCATTGTTTGAAATATGGCCTGACGGTACACAATGTGCTGGGTTTGAAAGTGCTGACTATCGACGGCGAGTTGCTGGAGATAGGCGGCGGCGCGCTGGATTCTTCTGGCTACGATTTGCTGGCTTTAATGACAGGCTCGGAAGGGTTGCTGGGGTTGATTGTCGAAGTCACCGTTAAATTATTGCCCAAGCCAGAGACCGCGCAAGTGGTGTTGGCCGCGTTCGACGAGGTCGGCAAAGCGGGCAAGGCAGTGGGCGACATTATCGCGGCAGGCATTATTCCAGCAGGCCTGGAAATGATGGATGGCTTAACTATCCGCGCAGTGGAAGATTTTATTCACGCGGGGTATCCGGTAAATGCGGCGGCAATTTTGCTGTGTGAATTGGATGGCGTGGCGGAAGAGGTGTCCGAGCAAATTGCACGCGTGAGTGAAATTTTAAAACAAGTCGGCGCGATTGAAATTCGCGCCTCGCGAGACGAGCAAGAGCGCGTTAAATTATGGGCCGGACGTAAGGCCGCGTTCCCCGCGATGGGGCGTATTTCGCCGGATTACTATTGCATGGATGGCACGATTCCACGCAAACATTTGCCCGCTGTTTTGCGGCGCATCGGCGAGCTTTCTGCCGAATATAAGTTACCGGTGGCAAATGTTTTTCACGCGGGCGATGGCAATTTACACCCGCTTATTTTGTACGATGCCAACACGCCGGGCGAGCTGGCGCGCACCGAAGAATTTGGCGTAAAAATTCTTGAGCTATGCTTAGAAATGGGCGGCACGATCACCGGCGAACATGGTGTGGGCATTGAGAAACTTGGGCAGATGTGTACCCAATTTAGCGCGCCGGAGCTATCGCAATTTCACGCGGTGAAACATGCGTTTGATCCGCTGGCTTTACTGAATCCGGGCAAGGCCGTGCCGACTTTAAAACGCTGTGCCGAGTTCGGCGCGATGCATGTGCATGGTGGCAAAACAGCCTTCCCTGAGCTGGAGCGATTTTAAATGGAAGCGACTTTAATGGATGCACAAAATTCACACGCCGACAACGATGCCAGCGCGGCACTGCAAGCGAAAATATTAGCCCACATAGAATCGCGTTCTCCCCTACAAATAATCGGCGGCGGCAGCAAAAATTTTTATGGTCGCGCCGCGCAAGGCGAGCCTTTATCTACGCTGGCTCATCGCGGCATTGTAAGTTATGAGCCAACTGAATTAGTCATCACCGCGCGTGCGGGGACATCGCTCATTGAGATAGAAAAAATTTTGGCCGAACGCGGACAGATGCTGGCCTTTGAGCCACCGCATTTTTCCAATGCGGCAACCCTGAGCGCAGCCAGCCAATCAACATTAGGCGGTGCAATTGCCACCGGATTATCCGGCCCATGCCGCCCCTACAGCGGCAGCGCGCGCGACTTTGTGCTGGGAGCAAAAGTGCTGACGGGCAAAGGTGAGATTTTGAAATTCGGCGGGCAGGTGATGAAAAATGTGGCGGGCTTTGACGTGGCGCGCTTAATGACAGGCAGCCTAGGCACACTCGGCGTGCTGCTAGAGATTTCACTTAAAGTTTTACCGCGTCATGAGGCCGAACAAACGCTGATATTTGAGTGCAATGCACAGGATGCTATTCACCGCATGAACACCTGGGCAGGGCAACCCTACCCACTTTCTGGCACGACCTTCGACGGCGAAAAATTATATGTGCGACTGTCTGGCAGCGCGGCGGCGGTGCGTGAGGGTGTAAAAAAATTAGGCGGTGACCTGCTGCCCGATGACGCTATATTTTGGAAAAGTATGCGCGATCAAAGCGCCGCATTTTTTCGAGAGGATGCGCCGCTCTGGCGTTTTTCCCTGCCTGCAGCCAGCGCGCCCTTGGATATAAAGGGCGAGTGTTTGATCGAATGGGGCGGCGCGCAACGCTGGACTAAAACATCTATTGATAGCAAAATCATTCGTGAACTCGCCACGCGTGCGGGTGGCCACGCAACTTTATTTCGCGGCGGCGATCGGCAAGGTGAAATTTTTCATCCCTTAACTCCGGCACTGGCGGCGTTGCATCAACGCCTGCAAATAGCGTTTGATCCGCATCAAATTTTAAATCCCGGACGCATGTATAAAAACTAACTATGCAAACCCAACTCAGCCCCACTTATAAAAATACCGCACAAGGCCAAGAAGCTGACAGCATTTTGCGCGCCTGTACGCACTGCGGTTTTTGCACCGCCACCTGCCCTACTTATCAACTTTTGGGCGATGAACTCGATGGCCCGCGCGGACGAATTTATCTCATTAAAGAAATGCTGGAAGGCGAGGCTGTCACGCAAAAAACGCAGCTGCATTTAGATCGCTGCCTGACTTGTCGTGCCTGCGAAACGACCTGTCCATCGGGCGTGCAGTATGGCAAGCTGTTGGATATTGGCCGCGCAATGGTGGAAGAAAAAGTTGAACGCCCGCAGTCGCAGCGTTTGATGAGTGCCTTGTTACGCGCAATTATTCCTTACCCTGAACGCTTCACGCCACTGTTGCGACTGGGGCAAATGATGCGCCCCCTGCTACCCTCCGCACTCAAAAAATCTGTGCCGCTCAAACAATCTTCCGGCACTTGGCCTGCGCCACGCCATGTACGAAAAATGTTGGTGCTGGATGGCTGCGTGCAACCCGCTATTTCACCCAATATTAATGCTGCTACTGCGCGAGTGCTGGATCGTTTATCTATCTCGCTTATCCGTGCGCCCAAAGCTGGATGCTGCGGCGCGGTGAGCTACCATCTGAACGCACACGACGAAGGGCTCGATTTCATGCGGCGCAATATTGATGCGTGGTGGCCGCATGTTGAAGCCAATGTCGAGGCCATCGTCACCACCGCCAGCGGCTGCGGCGTGTTGATCAAAGATTACGGCTACATTCTGCGGGATGACCCGCGCTATGCCGAAAAAGCGGCGCGCATTTCCGCCCTCACGCGGGATATTTCGCAAGTGGTGTTGGCTGAACAAAATACGCTCACCAACTTACTCAAAACCCAGCCCGCAAAAGCAAAAATGAAGCTGGCCTTTCATGCACCATGTACCTTGCAACACGGCCAAAAATTACCTGGCACAGTCGAGCGCATTTTGCGGGACTGCGGTTTTGAACTCACCCCCGTGCCGGATGCTCATCTGTGCTGCGGCTCGGCGGGCACTTACTCGATTTTGCAAAAAGATATTTCGCAACAATTGCTGCATAACAAGCTGACCGCGCTGCAATCTGGCGCGCCTGCTGCAATTGCCACGGCTAACATTGGTTGCTTAACCCACTTGCAAAGCAGCGCAAAAGTCCCCGTACGGCACTGGATAGAATGGCTGGATGAAATTCAGTAATTCGGCTTCCGGGCAACGGTATAATTCGCAACCTTTATTTAATTAACGACTCGCCAAATATCATGAAAACATCAGAAATAAAATTTACCGTCACGCTGGACGATCAAAAAATGCCCATCAAAATCGACTGGAGCGCGTCGGACGAAATTGAGCAAAGCACCACCAAGGCAGTGATGATTTCTCTATGGGATCCCAAAGAGCAGAACACTTTGCGTATTGATTTATGGACCCGCGACATGATGGTGGATGAAATGAAACAGTTTTACCACCAGAATCTTTTGTCGATGGCTGATACGCTAGAACGCGCCACAGGCGAGGTGGAAGCTGCTAAAGCGATGCGACTTTTTGCCCAACAATTTGGCGAAAAAATGAATATTTTAATGAGAAATAAATTTTATGAATTGGGCGAACAATAATTTTTAGCATAAAACTGTAACCACTCATCCGGCAATTTTGCAGTGGTCAAGTAATTTCGGACACCTCGATAGGTTGTTTTGCTGCAAACTTATTTTCATACGCGATGGGAGCTAAGTTTCCCAACGCGGAATGACGACGCTGGCAATTGTAAAATCCCACGATGTAGTCCGTCACGTCTTTAATCGCTTCCATTGGGTTCGCGTATGCCTGTCGCCACACCCGCTCCATCTTCAAGTTCAAGAAGAAACGTTCCATCACCGCGTTGTCCCAGCAA
>JANONT010000123.1:0-5069 GCA_031420955.1 Candidatus Nitrotoga sp.
GATAAAACTGCGCCAAAATAATTTTCGGAAAATGCTTTGGGTAGAATTTCTGCTACGACTTGATGCGGCAGTTTGGCGGTGCTCGCTTCAAAACCTTTGCACACCCACACTACAGGTACGGCTGTAGGAATTTCTGCAATGTGTTGCAAAGTGGCGCGCAGCGCGGCGATGGGCACGGCGATGATAATGAGCTCAGCACTAACGCGTGCTGCTTGAAAATCTGCGGTAAGTTGCAGCGTGGGCGGGAATGGAAAATCGGGTAGGTAATTTTGGTTGCTGCGGCTGGCGCGCATGGCGGCAACCTGTGCGGCATCGCGCGCCCATAGCGTGACTTCATGACGGGTCGCTAGGCTGATAGCGAGTGCCGTGCCCCATGCGCCCGCGCCTAAGATGGAAATTTTCATGCGGTTAAAATATTATTTTTTTTCAACTTTCAAGAAAAATGCAAACCATTTAAGGGTATCTCTAAAATTCAAAGCTCTAAGCCAGACTAGGCACGAGCAAAAAATGGTTACGCCGCATACTGTTTGATATGTAAGTAAGCATTTTTTGTAAGCAACAAAGTATGGCAACGAGATTTGGATTTTTAGAGGTGTCCTTTAGCTGCCCCACACATCACTGGCCTTCACATACCCCACCGCACCATCCAGATGACGCACTTTGATCCAACCAGAGCCGGTGTCTTCTAACCACTCTAAAGCCACTTGCTGGCGCACTTGAAAAACGGTGGTTGCCTCAGCGTCAGGCTGGTTGCGAATGGCGACCAGCGAGCCTGTTACCAGCACCATGCGTTGCTTACTCAACATGCGCTTTTCAACCCAAGCTAATTTGCCGGAGCTGTCGCGCACTTTGACCCACACATCCAAATTGACCACTTGCTCTAGTGGAAGATAACGGCTGCCGACAAATATTTTTTTGGCTTTGGTTGAAGGGGCATCGTAAAAAATAGCTGGGCCTTCAGTTAGCGAAACATAGTCTGCCGCGTGGGCAAAATTACCCCAGATGCTGGCAGAAAAAAGCAGCAGTGCACTGGCTAATGTAGGCCGGAGATTCAATGCTTAACGACCTCTGTGTTTTGCGCTAATTTTTGTTGTTGATATAGCGCGTCAAAATTGATCGGGTTGAGCAGCACAGGTGCAAAGCCGGCGCGGGTGGATACCGCCGATATGACTTCGCGCAAATAAGGGTAAAGAATGTTGGGGCAGACCACACCTAGCACGGGTTCCATTTCATGTTGTGGCAGATTGCGTAGCTGAAAAATGCCCGCTTGTTTGGCCTCGATCAAGAACATGACTTTGTTGTCTTTGGCGACTAATTTTGCAGTCACGGTGGCGGTGATTTGCACCTCAAATAAGCTCTCTTCAATTTGGTTGGCTTGAGTGTGTAACTGCAAATCTATTTGCGGAGCATCGCGTTCTAAAAAGATGGCGGGCGCGTGTGGTATCTCCAGCGACAAATCTTTTACGTACAGCTTTTCAATATTAAATAAGGTTTGTGCGGGTGCGCTTGCGGTTTCTTCACTCATTTCTTTTCCTTATGTGTGGTGGGTTATGCGGCAGCTTCTTGCAATAGCGGAGTTAACTCGCCTGCTTTATCCAGCGCGGCTAAATCGTCATAGCCACCGACATGTCGCTCGCCAATGTAAATTTGCGGCACGGTGCGTCGCCCAGTTTTTTCCATCATGACCAAACGCATTTGTGGCTGCACATCGACTGCAATTTTTTCAATTTCTGTTACGCCTCTGGCGCGCAACAGGCTCTCAGCCCGCATACAGTAAGGGCAAACAGCGGTGGTGTACATGACAATTTTAGGCATGACTCTATCTCTATAAAAATTACGGGGCTCTATAAAAATTGCTGGGCTAATTATTTTTTGCCTGGCATGGCGTTGACAGGCATGGTGCTTTTTTTCCAAGCCATCATGCCGCCCGACAAATTATAAACTTCAGTAAATCCTAACTTAGTCAGCGTGGTGCAAGCCATAGGCGAACGCGTGCCAGTGCGGCACATCACCACGATGGGTTGGCTACGGTAGCGTTCCAGCTCGCCGACGCGTTCTTTGAGGTCGGTGAGGGGAATATTTTTTGCTTTCAAAATATGCCCGGTTTTGTATTCGCTTTCTTCGCGAATATCCAGCACCAGCGCGTTTTTTCGGTTAATCATTTGCAGTGCCTCGGCACAGCTTACATCTTTGATGCCGCGTATGCGATTACCCAAAAATGACCAAACCAACATTAAGCCGCTAACCACCGCGATCACAATCATCCAGATATTTTTTTCAACGAACTGCACTTTTATACTCCTCATTTTTTTGGAGGGTGAATTCTAGCAGAGCAGCGAAATGTACGGGGTCTTTCTGCGCCAACTGGTTCAGTTCTGCCCGCGCTTTTTCGAGATCATTTGGATACGACCAAATTGCGCGCTCTATTTGCGCCTGCGCTGCCAACGGCTGGTCGGCTAAGGCCAGTAGCCATGCTTGGCGATAAACTACAGTGGCAATCGGCACAAAACGCATCACGCGGGTATTGAGGGCAAGCTTGTTGTGTAAGTCATCTGCATCCAGCTCCATCCAGCCGCTCATAAATAATTCTGCGTAAGGGTGGAAAAGTGATTGGCCGTGTACCACCTGTAATCCTACGCGTACTTGCTGAATGTAATTTTCATGGGCTGTCGACGGGGGGTGGGTTGCTGAAATTTTTTCGGTCAAATGTTTTTCAGGTGAAATGATTTCTGCTGAATTTATTTCTGGAAAATTTGTTTCTGGAAAATTTGTTTCTGCCAAATTAACTTCTGGAGGCGGGCGTAGCGCGAGTAATCTTTCTAAATGATCGTAGCTATAAATTAATTGTGCGAGCGTAACCGCCCCCAGCAGCAGGGTGAGTATGATGGTGAATCGCCCCAGTCGGTATAGCTTTATTGGATAGACACGTTCATCCAACATGCCCAAAATAATCGCCGCGATGCCAAGGAAGTGGGCGTACCACAGCGGGTATTCCAGCAGGCTGTGTATGCCCAGCACAGAGAGCGCGGCGTAGCCCCACCAATGATAAATCGTCACTTGTGTGCGTAAAATTTGCAGCAGCCACGCGCCCAGCGTGCCGAATAAAATGAGTAAACCAGCCGCGCCCATTTCTGCCGCAAGGTGCATGATTAAGTTGTGGGCGTTGTTGTACAGGCCGTAAATGTGCTCGCCTTGCAGTTGTGGCAAGAGCAGAAAATGTTGCCAGGAAAATTGTCCTAACCCTGCGCCCAACAGTGGAAATTGGCTGAATATATGCCATGATTCTTGCCATAAATAAAATCTGATCCCGCCGCTGGCCACTTCGCCCAGCATTCTGTCCACCGTTGTGACGCTGCCCGTGTTGCCTGCCATCCACGGAATTTGTACAACCCCGTGCATCAGCCCAAAACCGAGTAAGAGAAACAGCGTGTAGTACAACAAAGTTTTGTCTGCGCCGCGCTTGCGTCGAAATAGATAAGTCATAAAAATCATCCATAACAAGTACAGCCCCACGCTGCGCGAGCCGCTCAAAACCAAAACAAATAACAAGGGCAAAGCCAGTAAAAATACATGCCAAAAGCGCAGGCGTTTGCCGGCTAACAATAGACCCAGCGAGACTAATCCCAGCGTAATGTAGTTTGCGAAATGATTGGGTTGCGCGATGTTGCCATAAATGGCGGAAGAGGTTTTTACTGTCACCACAGCGTTAAACCAAGTGTCCCAATTGTAGTGTTGCAAGATGCCGGCAAACGCGCTGAGCTGTGCACCTAGGATGAGAAATATTGCCAGCACTGTGGCTAATTTAGGTAAGCCAATTTCAATGCGCAAGCGATGTCCGAGGAGTGCCAGCAACGCTGCCCACAGCATATAAAAAGTAAATAACACGGCCTGTTCAAAGTAAGCGAGTTTGCCCAATAGCGCTTGCAGCAACACCAATAGCATCAGCGCGATGGGTAGCAAAGTGATGCGTGGAATCTCGGCTTGCCGCCAGTAACGTCGCGTCGCTAGCAATGGCATGGCGCAGAGCCCTAGCGTGGCTGCCCCCCATTCTTGATAGAACGTGGTGAGCGGGTAGGCGTGGTGGTAATACAAAAAAGGCAGTACCCACATCAGCCCAATTAACGCTAGGCTGAGGGTGGCTAAATTGAGGATGGAAGGGTGTGATTTTTGAAACACGAGTTTCTTGGGGGGGTGTTCCATTGCTAATTTATTAAGCTTTCAATTCCCTCTCCCACGAGAGAGGGGGGGAGGGTATCGAGGGGGAGTTAGGAATTTTTAAATTGTAAATGAAATTGTGTCCACTCGGAGAAATGGATGTTTTTCAGAAAAGCGGCACAGTAGCCGTGCCATTTTTTTCAAAACTTTAAAGTTTTCCCAGCGTGCATCACCACCACTTTCGCCTTGCTCTTCACTTTTTTCAGCCCTGTGCTGAGTGCGGCTGGCGTGCCGGTTAGCATTGGAAAGGTGCCGTAGTGCATGGGCACGACTATTCTGGGCTGTACGAGTTTCACCGCTTCTGCTGCGCGATCTGGCCCCATGGTGAAGTGCCCGCCTATGGTCGCCAGCATCACATCCACTTTGCGAAATTTCTTAATTAATGTCATGTCGCTAAATACGTCGGTGTCCCCCGTGTGGTAAATGGCGGGGCCGTTTTTTATCGAAATGAGAAAGCCGCCCGCTGACCCGCCCGTGTGTATGCTTTTCATGCCTTCTGGCTCGGACACGCTGGAGCCGTGCACGGCAGGAATAAATGCGATTTTTACTTCGCCATCCAGCAGCGATAATTCACCACCAAAATGCCCCATCGTATCAAAGCCCATTTGTTCTTTTGGGTAACCTGCGTACTGCGCCAAAGCATTGGCAAGATCAAAAGTGGAAACCAGTTTCGCGCCGGTTTTTTTGGCAATCGCGACGCTGTCACCGACGTGATCAAAATGCCCGTGCGTGATTAAAATTAAATCTGCTTTTTCAATTTTCGCCAGATCGTCCGCGCCGTTTTTATTTGCGCCATTAGTAATCCACGGGTCTATAAATAGCACTTTGCCGGACGGTGTTTTAATCGAGAACGC
>JANONT010000124.1:0-3903 GCA_031420955.1 Candidatus Nitrotoga sp.
CTGTAGGCACAGGCAAGCCGGGGCAGATGTTTGCAAAGCTGCACAATTATTATCAGGAATTTAAGCGCGATGTCATGCGTGCGGGATAGCTCAAAAATCCAATTTCTGTCGCCATACTGTGTTGCTCACAAAAAATTATTCCTCACATATTTCACATATGCGTCGTCACAATTTTTTGCTCGCGCCTTGTCTGGCTTGGAACTTGAATTTTTATAGCGACCCTAAATGCTAAATAGTATTTTGGATAAATTTTATGGAATCCCCCCCTAGTCTCATTGAATTCCCCTGCGATTTTCCCATCAAGATTATGGGAAAATCGCAGCCCGGATTCGCACAAACGATCGCTGATCTGGTGTCGCAACACGCGCCAGATTTTGATCCCGCCACGGTGGAAATGCGTACCAGCACGGGCGCGCGTTTCATCAGTTTAACCTGCACCATACACGCGCTTTCGCAAGTGCAACTTGATGGGCTGTACCGCGAATTATGCGCCCACCCTATGGTTATCATGGTGCTATGAAGCACGCCTATGCACAACTTGGTGGCGATCACCTGATATCCTGGCAGCCTATGCCGCGTGCTGTGCAGGCAGAGAATCACGCGCTAAAAATAAAATTTTTAGGCACGGTGGATTACCAAGCTACATGGCATGCCATGCAGCAATTTACCGCGCAACGCACTGCCACAACGCCCGATGAAATTTGGATGTTGCAACACCCTCCGACCTACACCCAAGGGCAGGCGGGCAAGCCAGAGCATCTGTTGAACAACGCGCAGATTTTTGGAGAGCCCATTCCGGTGGTGCAAATTGATCGCGGCGGGCAAATTACTTACCATGGCCCCGGCCAAGTTGTGGCGTATGTGTTGCTGGATTTACGACGCTGGAAAATTAATGTGCGGCAGTTGGTGCGTTTAATGGAGCAAGCGGTGGTGGATGTATTGGCGGATTTTAAGGTGGAGGCAAGCGGGCGCGATGATGCTCCCGGCGTGTATGTGAATGATGCAAAAATTGCCGCGCTGGGTTTAAAAATTAAAAATGGTTGTTGTTATCACGGCCTAGCATTTAATGTGGATATGGATTTAACCCCGTATGCGTACATTAACCCGTGTGGCTTTGCGGGTTTGCAAGTCACACAAGCCAAATATCTCGGCGTGCACGCTTCGCTGGCGCAAATCGAAAAACAGCTCGCACAAAATTTAAGCACCTTGTTGCAGCAACATTTAAATCCATATAAGGAAGCATAAATGTCCTCCTACGCATATTGGTTTTTATTAGCGCTCGGCTTGTTGGCGATGGAAATGCTGACAGGCACTTTTTATATGCTCATCCTAAGTGTGGCGGTGGCGGTGGGTGGCGTGGCCGCGCTACTGGGGCTAGATTTTATGGTGCAGATTACCTGCAGCGTTATCACGGGCATGATAGGCGTGGTGATTGTGCGTCGCATGAAAAGCGCACGTACCGCACAGCCTATGGAGCAAAATTTAGATATAGGCCAAACGGTGCGGCTGATTACTTGGCACGGCGATGGCACGGCGCGTGTGCATTTTCGCGGCGCGGAGTGGGATGCGGTGCTGGAAAATTTTGAAACAGGCATGGCGCAACCCGCCGCGTTGTATATCAAAGCAATTCAAGGGTCAAAATTGGTTTTAACATTACATAAACCAGCGCAACATTAATTTAGGAGAATTTTTATGGACAACGCACTACTCATTTTGGCGGGCATCGTCGTCATTATTTTTATTATCAAAACGCTGAACGTTGTGCCGCAACAACACGCTTGGGTGGTGGAGCGGTTGGGGAAATATCACACGACATTCGAGCCAGGCTTGCGCTTTGCCATGCCCTTTGTTGATCGCATTGCATATAAGCATGTGCTCAAGGAAATCCCGCTGGACGTGCCCAGCCAAATTTGTATCACCCGCGATAACACGCAGTTGCAGGTGGATGGCGTGTTGTATTTTCAAGTTACCGATCCGCGCCTAGCATCGTATGGCACCAGTGATTACATCGCCGCCATTACACAATTGGCGCAGACCACGTTGCGTTCGGCCATCGGCAAAATGGAGTTAGATAAAACATTTGAAGAGCGCGATCACATCAACATGACTGTGGTCGCAGCATTGGACGAAGCGGCCACCAGTTGGGGCGTGAAAGTGTTGCGTTATGAGATAAAAGATTTAACGCCGCCCAAAGAAATTCTGCATGCTATGCAAGCGCAAATTACTGCCGAGCGTGAAAAGCGCGCCTTGATCGCAGCGTCTGAAGGGCGCAAGCAAGAGCAGATCAACATCGCTACGGGCGAGCGCGAAGCATTTATTCAACGCTCCGAAGGTGAAAAACAAGCCGTCATAAACAACGCACAGGGCGAGGCGGCGGCAATTTTGGCAGTGGCCACCGCGACCGCGCAGGCCATACAGCAAGTGGCCGCCGCTATTCAATCGCCGGGCGGAATGGAAGCGGTGAATCTTAAAGTCGCAGAAAAATATGTGGACGCATTCGGCAATGTCGCCAAGCAGGGCAATACTTTAATTTTGCCGGGCAACTTGGCCGAAATGGGTAGTATGGTGGCGGCAGCGATGAGTATTGTTAAGACGCAGAAATAAAGTGAAAAACGACTACGCTCGACATAACTTTGTTGCTCGTGGCCTTAAAAATGCTCATTGACTGCCGAGTCAATTCCGCTTTTGCGCCCTCTCGCGCCTTGTTCTGTCATTGCTCGTCGCGTTTTTCAATATTTGTCACGGCTTGTTTGAATAAGGCAAATGACTGCCTTTTATAAACTGGAATATGAGCAAATGAATTTTAAGCTACACACTACCGACGGCGCAGCCCGTCGCGGCACCCTCACCCTCGCGCACGGCACAATCGAAACGCCCGCCTTCATGCCGGTCGGCACCTATGGCACGGTTAAGGCCATGTCGCCGCTTGAGCTTAAAGAAATAGGCGCGGAAATTGTATTGGGAAATACTTTTCATTTGTGGCTGCGACCCGGCATGGAGGTGATCGCCGCGCACGGCGGCCTGCATCGCTTCATGGGCTGGGATGGGCCGATCCTCACCGACTCTGGCGGCTTTCAAGTTTTTAGTCTAGGCGCGCTTCGAAAAATTACCGAAGAAGGCGTTACTTTCCAATCGCCGGTTAATGGCGATAAGTGTTTTTTATCGCCAGAAGAATCCATGCGTATCCAGCGCGTGTTGAATGCTGACATCGTGATGGTGTTCGACGAATGCACGCCCTATCCGGCAGATGCCGCCGTGGCGGCGGACTCCATGCGCTTGTCGTTGCGCTGGGCGGCGCGTTCCAAACTGGCGCACGAAGGAAATGCGAATGCGTTGTTCGGCATCGTGCAAGGCGGAATGCACGAGTACCTACGCGACGAATCGCTCGCCGAGCTACAAAATATCGGCTTCGATGGATTCGCCATTGGCGGCTTGTCGGTGGGTGAGCCGAAGGAAGACATGCTGCGTATTTTGCGCCACACCGCGCCGCAATTGCCCGCCGACAAGCCGCGCTATTTGATGGGCGTAGGCACGCCGGAAGACTTGGTCGACGCGGTGGAGCAGGGCGTGGATATGTTCGATTGCGTCATGCCCACACGCAATGCGCGCAACGGCATGTTGTTTACGCGCTACGGTAATATCAAAATTAAAAACGCGCAATATCGTCTAGATACGCGCCCGCAGGATGAGCAATGCGCGTGCTACACCTGCCGCCATTTCAGCCGCGCGTATCTGCATCACCTGCATCGCATCAATGAAATACTCGGTGCGCGCCTCAACACCATCCACAATTTATTTTATTATCAGGAGTTGATGAGCGGGATGCGGACAGCCATTGCAGCAGGAAAATTTGCTGAATTTGTGTCGCGTTTTCAATTGGCACGCAAAGCTATTTAATAGTTG
>JANONT010000125.1:0-14088 GCA_031420955.1 Candidatus Nitrotoga sp.
GATTGCCAGTCAGCCATTGCGTGAGGAGTGTTCGATGGTGGCGTTCTTGGGTATCAGGTCGTTTTCGCACCGAGCTTGTCGCGCACGACTTGCAATACCAGCGCAGTGTTCCAGCAACAGTTCGACCCCGTTTTTGTAAGGGGCGGGCACAGACAAGACAGTGTTTTTTTCATGCAATTAGACTACCACCTCGTCTAATCTTTTCGTTTAGCCCAATAATGACAGGCTATAAAGTGGATTTAACCTCCACGAAATGTCACTTAACTCCAAAAATGCTTTTAAAATAATTGATCGACGATGCTTTCCACCATCGACTTTTCGCGTTCTGGAGGCACATTTTCTTGGTAAAAATGTTCGATGATTTTGCCTTCTGGATCGCGCAAGCCCTCGTTGTTAATGCGTGCGGTGACCATGCCGGGCGGCATGGTATAGACCGCTTCGGGCACATCTTTTAAAACTGCCGCCATGTAATCCATCCAGATCGGCAGAGCCGCACCCCCCCCTGTTTCTTGCTCGCCCAAGCTGCGCGGGGTATCAAAGCCGACCCACGCCACGCCGACTATCGTGGGTTGAAAGCCACAAAACCATGCGTCCATAGAATCGCTGGTTGTACCCGTTTTGCCAGCTAAATCTTTACGCCCCAACTGCGTCGCACGAAATGCTGTGCCATGATTGACTACGTCTTGCATGATGTTGACCATGGTGTAGGCATTACGCACATCCAGCACTTGTTCGGCATTCACGCCTACCGTGATAGGGTTGGCTTGGCTGAGTATATTGCCATTGCCATCTTCGATGCGCTGAATGAAGTAAGGGGATACGCGGTAGCCGCCGTTAGCGAAAGTAGCGTATCCGATAAGTAGTTGCAGCGGCGTGACGGAGCCTGCACCCAAGGCCATCGTTAAATAAGGCGGATGTTTGTCAGCCTCAAAGCCAAATTTGGTTACAAAATCTTGCGCGTACTGCGGGGTAATAGCCTGCAATATGCGGACGGAGACCAAGTTCTTAGACAGGTAAAGTGCTCGACGTAAGCGTGTAGCACCTTCAAATGTGCCATCGAAATTTCTGGGTGACCAAGCTTCGGTGGTCACCTTCCCGTCTTTATCCACCATCATCGGCGCGTCTGTCAGTGGTGCATCGGTAATCACCGAGGCGGGGGTGAAGCCCTTTTCCAATGCGGCAGAATAAATAAATGGCTTGAAGCTTGAGCCAGGCTGCCGCCAGGCTTGGGTGATATGATTAAATTGGCTGCGATTAAAATCAAAGCCACCGACCAGCGCATAGATTGCGCCATCCTTGGGGTTGCCCGAGACGAAGGCTGCTTCAACTTGCGGGAGTTGCACCACTTGCCAAGCTCCAGTTGCTGTTTGCCGCACACGTATGAGCGCCCCCAAGCGCAGCCGTCGCTTTACGGCGACTTTTTCTCCCGGCTTGGGTTGGGCAAATTTTAGCCCCTCGGTGTCGACCACAATTGTCTGCCCACCTTTGCAATACACGCGGATGCCCTTAGCGTTCATTTCTAAAACAACGCCGGGAATTAAATCTTCGCTATCCGACACGTCCTGTAAAGCTTCTTCCAAAAGTGTATCGCTGCTGACCTTGGCCAGATCAATAAATCCCTCCGGGCCGCGGTAGCCGTGACGGCTGTCATATTCCATTACGCCTTTACGCAAGGCGGCATGTGCGGCGATTTGGTCCGCTTGGCGAATGGTAGTGAAAACTTTGATTCCTTGCGCGTAGGTTGCTTCCTGATATTGTTCGTACACCACTTGCCGTACCATTTCAGCTAAATAATCGGCCTTGATCGCAAAGCCCTGCGAGCCTGCTCGCTTTACCACAAGGGTGTGTGCTAGGGCGGTTTCATGCTGTGCAGCGTCGATGTAACCCAGCTCGTGCATACGGCGCAGCACATAGGTTTGGCGCAATTTGGCGCGGTCAAGATTATCCACGGGATTATAAGCCGACGGGGCTTTGGGCAGACCCGCAAGAATAGCGAATTCTGCCAGATTGAGTTGTGGCAAGGGCTTGCCAAAATAAACTTGCGCGGCAGAGCCAAAACCATATGCGCGCTGCCCCAAATAAATGTGGTTGATATAAAGTTGGAGAATTTCATCCTTGCTCAAGCTACTTTCAATTTTGAAGGCAAGCAGCACTTCGCTAAACTTACGCGATAATTTTTTTTCATTAGTCAGAAAAAAATTACGGGCGATTTGCATAGTAATCGTGCTCGCCCCCTGCTTTACGCCACCCGCGGTGAAATTGGAATAAGCAGCGCGCAAAACGCTCTTGTAATCGACCCCGCCGTGATCATAAAAGCGATCATCTTCTGCTGCCAAAATGGCTTTTTTCATCAGCTCAGGCACCTCATTAATGGTGACTAAAGCACGCCGCTCCTCGCCAAATTCGCCGAGCAAAATGCCCTCCGCGCTATACACACGCAATGGGATTTTAGGACGATAGTCGGTGAGCGTTTCTAGCGAAGGTAGCGTTGGGTAAATGAGCATGGCTGCAAACAGAATCAATAGCAGGGGCGCAAAAATCAGCCCCGCACCGGCGAGTGCCGCATAAAGTTGCCAACGAGAAGTGATTTGCATCAGAGGGGTGTGCGATAAAGTGGGGGAGTGGATGGAAGGATTATATCCAAAATCAGCAAGGCTATTTGTAGCTAAATATTTTCAATACTAAACAATTCTGGAGTAGAAAATAATAAAGTCGGCCTATAGCCGACTTTATTATGCCGCGGTGCTACGATTATTGGGCTAGGCCTAACACGTACTGCACCATCTCTTTAACTGCATCTTGCTTTTTGCCAGTTGGGTCATTTGCCTGCATAGGAACGGCGGTTTTAGCACCGTCTTGCCAGTGACCAATACCACCACCACTGCCACCCAAAGAAACTTTCTTCATTAGGCCTTCTACCAAGGGCAATGTTTCTGCCGGCTGCGGCTTGCCTTTAAAGTCTTTGTAGCCATCACCACCGAAAGTGTAAGTTTTTTGACCTTTGTATTTCTTGGAGACATCCATCCAAGCTGGGCCGATTAACTTGCCTTCAATGTGGTGACAGGTATGGCAGATAAACCCGTTTTTCTTGATAATTGCCAATCGATCAGCCGGTATTTTTACGACATCTGCTGCCATTGCGCTACTTGCAGCCATCAAGCTTGCGGTTGCAATCATGCTAAAGATGATAGATTTCATGTGTTATATTCTCCTAAAAGTGTGCCAATAAAATTTCCCAGCAGAGGACATTACTGCCCACGTCATTCTAACTAACTCCAACTTTTTTGCAAACTTTATAACCCACCATCTCTGTGTTTATGCCATATTTCATAATGTGGACTGGCAGCGTTTGCACCATCAGCCTGTTTAAGAGGATGTAATTTATTACAAGTTCAATCGTGTTTGCGATGAAAGGGTATGAGCAAATAAATTTTTAAAGAAGCTGGGTCAGCTTGGATGAGATAGCACAATGCGAGATGCTCTTTATATCCTATGACGTACTCGGAGTGGTTTGTATGCAAGAAAAAATGCAGGGGTTGCGGCTTAACAATTCACGCGCTTTAAAGTAGGCCGCGTTGTTTGTTGATAAATTATGGTGTCGATACAAAAAATAAAGTCGGCTTATAGCCGACTTTATTGTGCTGCGGTGCTGCGATTACCCCTGTCTATTACTTAGACAGATTTAACATGTACTGAACTAACTCTTTAACTGCATCTTGTTTTTTGCCGTTTGGATCATTTGCTTGCATAGGGACGCGTTTTGCAAACTCTTTGTCATTTTGCCAATCACCAATGCCGCCGCCATGACCGCCTAGAGAAACTTTTTTCACCAGACCGTCTGCCAAAGACAATGTTTCTGCTGGTTGTGATTTGCCTTTAGCATCTCTGTAGCTATCGCCACCGAAAGCGTAAGTCTTTTGACCTTTGTATTTCTTGGAAATATCCATCCAAGCCGGGCCAATTAACTTGCCTTCAATATGGTGACAGGTGTGGCAAATAAAGCCATTTTTTTTGATAATGGCCAGTTGGTCAGCCGGTATTTTTACAACGGCATCCGCTGCCATTGCACTGCTTGCAGCCATTAAGCCTGCCGCTGCAAGCATGCTAAATATCTTAGATTTCATGTGTTATATTCTCCTAAAGTGTGTATGTGAAATTTTTACAGCAAAGGACATTGTTGCCCACGCCATTCTAACCAACTCCACCTCATTTGAAAACTTTATAACCCCCCTCTTTGTTAAAGTGCCCACCCGAGTGTGGGCTGGCGGCCTTTGCACCATCAGCCTGCGTTAAGCGCAGATAATTTATTACAAGTTCAATCGCGTTTGCGATGGAATGAAATGAGCCAATAAACTTTCACTTACTCCCATGCTAATTCATCCTCAATTTAATCCTGTCGCCATCCAAATGGGGCCGCTCGCGGTGCATTGGTATGGGCTTATGTACCTGCTGGGCTTCGTCTGTTTTCTGTGGCTGGGGCGAGTGCGATTACGCAAGCTCAACCAACCTGGCTGGGATAATAAGATGCTGGATGATCTTTTATTCTATGGCGTACTTGGCGTGGTTTTCGGTGGGCGGCTGGGTGAGGTGCTGTTTTATCACCCTGGCTATTATCTCAATCATCCCTTGGAAATTTTTGCTGTGTGGCGCGGCGGCATGTCGTTTCATGGTGGATTTTTGGGCGTGCTGGTGGCGATGGCGTGGTTCGCGCGCAAAAATAAAATCCAGTGGCTACGATTGATGGATTTTATCGCGCCCCTCGTACCATTGGGCTTGGGCGCGGGGCGCATCGGCAATTTCATTAATGCCGAACTATGGGGCAGACCCACCACCGTCCCCTGGGGCATGGTGTTCCCTAATGTGGACAACGTGCCGAGACACCCTTCGCAGCTTTACCAATTTGCGTTGGAAGGCTTGGTTTTATTCTTTATATTGTGGCTATATTCCAGCAAGCCGCGCCCGATGGGTGCAGTGTCCGGTTTGTTTTTAATCGGCTATGGCAGCGTCCGTTTTCTGGCCGAATATACGCGCAACCCAGATGATGGTATTTTTGGGCTCATGACATTCGGCATTAGTATGGGGCAATGGCTCAGCTTACCGATGATTGTTGTGGGGATTGGGCTGATGGTATGGGCGTTCCGCCGACGCAGCTAATCTTACTGTGTCATCAGATCGCTAAAGGGCGAGCTGCAATATCATATTTAGCAGCGTTAAATCTCGGTTCGGAATGCGGGGGCGCGAAGCGACAGACACCGAGTCAACTCCGCCTCCTCGCCAAGCTTTGCCTTACCCTACATCCCTTGAGCGATTTCTGACAGAGCAAGATGGGCATTTGAATTTTTAGAAGCACCCATAAGTGTCGGTGCGCTAATGCTGCTAAAATCCAACCGCACACTATATTAAGGAAACATCGAATGAGTAGGTTGCTATTAATAATTGCCATATGTGTTGTGGTGTATTTGTTGCTGCGGCGCTATCGCCGCCAAAAGTTGAAAGATGATTCCTCCGATCAAGAAAATGCGGATAATGCCCAGCCCAAGCAGACCGAAGACATGGTGCGTTGCGCGCAATGCGAGATTCACCTGCCCAAGGGCGAGAGCATTTTGGCGGAAGGTAAACATTTTTGTAGCGAAGCGCATCGTCGTGCCCACGCCGACTCAGCCCCCTAACATCTTACTGCTTATTGCGTAGCGATGAAGGATAACCTCCCTCCCTCGGCTTGGAATTTACCTCCCCCTCAACGACATTGGGAGCCCGCTCCACAAGCTCTGTGGCGCTCCATTTCACTGTTTAATCTTTACCGGCTGATTCTCGGCGGCTTGCTTATATTATTCATCAGCACGTTTGGTGAAACATTGTCTGACGAGCCGCGCCAGCGAACGATATTTTTCTACACCAGCTTAGTTTATTTGGTATCGGCACTCGCCTCCTTTATCCCGATCAAGCTGCGCGTCCCGAGTTTTAACTGGCAACTGTCTTTTTTGGTTGGTACAGACATCATTTGCGTGACGATTTTGGCGCATGTTAGTGGGGGCGTACAGAGCAGCATAGGATTGTTATTGTTGGTCTCGCTGGCTGCAGCAGGTATGGTCAGCCGAGGCAAAATCACGCTGTTTTTTGCAGCACTCGCTAGCATAGCCATATTGTTGCAGCACTCGTATGAAATCCTTACCCAAGACACAACAGCCGCGCAGTATTTGCAAACGGGGTTGCTAAGCACAGCCTATTTTGCTGTTGCTTGGCTGGCGCATGTCTTGGCTAATTATGCAATTGCCAGTGAGAAGCTGGCCGTTAGGCGTGGGGTTGATTTAGCCAATATGGCTGAGGCAAATCGCTTGGTTATTCAAGACATGCCGGACGGCATATTGGTTATTGATGAAGTCGGCGTGATTCGTCAGCACAATCCCAGCGCTGAGCGTTTGTTGGGACGACATTTTGAAGATGGGCAAGGGGTGACATTGGAAGAGTGTGCGCCTGAATTGGCCGGAAGATTTGCTTTGTGGCGGCATGACCCCGGACGTAAGTACGATCCGCTTTCTTTATCTGATTTACCTTATCAGACGCAAGCCCGATTTTTATCAGTGCAGCGCGAAGAATTTTGGGGCGCGGTAGTGTTTCTAGAAGACATGCAGCGCGTGCAGGCGCGAGCGCAGCAAATTAAGCTGGCCGCGCTAGGCCGATTAACTGCCAACATTGCACACGAGGTGCGTAATCCTTTGTCGGCCATCAGCTACGCGGCGGAATTGTTGCGCGAAGAAAAACATGATCCCGCGCAAGAACGACTATTCGAGGTTATTTTAGAAAACACGGCCAGGTTGAACAACATCGTGCAAGACGTGATGCAATTAAATCGCCGTGACCGGGCGCAGCGTGAAGAAATCGCGCTGGCCACTAAGATTGGAGCGTTCATAGAAAGCACTGTGCATACCGAAAATGTGATGAGTGAGATTTTCAAGGTTGAAGTGGAGGCGGGCTGCCACATTCATTTTGATCGCGGCCACCTCAATCAAGTATTATGGAATTTATGCCGCAATGCCTTGCGCTACTGCCAAAAACAGGCGGGCAGTGTGTGTCTGCATGCTTGGACAGACAGTCGCGGCGAAGTGGTGCTAGACATCATTAACGATGGGGCTTTGGTATCCGCAGAGGTCATGCAAAAATTGTTTGAACCCTTTTTTACCACAGCCACCGGCGGGACGGGTTTAGGTTTATACATTGCGCGTGAGCTGTGTGAGGCCAATAGCGCGAGACTAGAGTATAGAGTGGAAAATTCACACGTATGCTTTCGCATTAAATTTGGAAATCAAGATGAGCGTTAATTTTAAATGAGTGCAAATTTAAAAATGAGTGCGAACCCCAAGGCGAACGCCAATCAAGGCCGCACTATCGCCCGCGTGTTGGTGGTGGATGACGAGCCGGATATAGTAGAAATGATCGAGCGCGTGCTGCTACGCATGGGGTTGGAGGTTGGGCGGGCAGGTAATGTGCAGGACGCGCTGCAAAAATTAGATGGCTCAGCGTATGACCTTTGCCTAACCGATATGCGCTTGCCGGATGGCGAAGGCTTAGAAATTGTGCGGCATATTGTGCAGCGCAATATGAATGTGCCTGTGGCTGTTATCACGGCGCATGGCAACATGGACAACGCCATTGCCGCGCTTAAGCTCGGCGCGTTTGATTACCTTTCTAAGCCCGTCGCGCTGGAGCAATTACGCGCTTTGGTCAAAGCCGCGCTAGAGCTTCCCCACCCTGCCATGGCGGTGCGGGTAGGCGTGTACACTCTACTGGGGAACTCTCCTGCAATTGAAAAAGTACGCGACCTGATTGACCGAGTCGCCCGCAGCCAAGCCCCAGTATATATCAACGGGGAATCAGGTACCGGTAAAGAGTTGGCCGCGCGGTTAATTGTCGAAAAAAGTGCACGCCGTGACGCGCCTTTTGTAGCAGTAAATTGCGGTGCAATTCCAGAAAATTTAATGGAGAGTGAGTTTTTTGGTTACCGCAAAGGTGCGTTTACGGGCGCGGAAAAAGATCATGATGGATTTTTTCAGGCAGCCAATGGGGGAACATTATTTCTGGATGAAGTGGCCGATTTGCCCCTGCTTATGCAAGTTAAATTGTTGCGCGTGATCCAAGAGAAAAAAGTTCGCAAGATCGGCGCAACGCAAGAAGAGGCGGTGGACGTGCGAATACTCAGCGCAAGCCATCGCACCTTGGATGAGTGTGTGCAGCAGGGGAAATTTCGCCAAGACTTGTATTATCGGCTTAACGTAATTGCGCTGACTATGCCGCCGCTGCGCGAAATGAGAGATGATATTGCAGCCTTGGCGCAGCAAATTTTAACGCAGCTACGCGGTAATGCGGCGGTCGATTTTTCACCTACAGCACTGGCCGCTTTGCGTGGCTATGATTTCCCCGGCAATGTGCGCGAGCTGGAAAATATCATTGAGCGCGCATTGGCTTTGTGCATGAATAACCTTATTGCCCCGGCTGACCTGCAGCTTAAATTGAACAGCGTTGTGCCTGATACATCGCCAGCGGAAAATATCTCTCTCGATACGGGAGAGCAATACTCCTTGCCCGAACATCTGGACGGCATCGAACGCAAAGCCATTTTGGCGGTGTTGCAGAAAACCGGGTTTAATCGCACAGCAGCGGCCAAATTGCTCGGCATTACCTTTCGCGCATTAAGGCATCGCATGGCACGCTTAAACATTACTGATCAGGATCATCAATTGTGAGGCTAGACGGGCTTGGCTGGGTTACGGGTGTGCAGCGGATTGCCTCACCCAACCACGATGCGCGCCCGCTTGGCACGGCAATTGATCTGCTGGTGATCCATAATATCAGCCTGCCGCCGGATGAGTTTGGTGGTGCGGCCATCACCAAACTATTTTGCAACACCCTCGATACTGAAGCCCATCCTTATTACGCGCAACTAAAAGGCGTGCGCGTTTCGGCGCATTTTTTAATTCGTCGAACGGGTGAAGTTATTCAATACGTGTCATGTAGCAAACGCGCTTGGCACGCGGGTGCGTCAACATGGCGCGGGCGCACGGCTTGCAATAATTTCTCCATCGGCGTGGAGCTGGAGGGCTGTGACACTATGGCTTTCACCGACGCGCAATACGCCGCTCTGGCCAAGCTCACGCGACGACTGAAGCGCGCTTATCCCATACGTGACATTGTTGGACATTCCGACATTGCCCCTGGGCGCAAAACTGATCCAGGGCCGTGCTTTGAGTGGGGTCATTATTTAGCGTTGATTTCCGACAGAGCTAAAAAATAGCCGGCTAAAAACAAGTGCAGCAAGCGTAGAAAAATCCTCAAAATTGCTTTTCTTTCATCTCGAATAAGTACTCAAAAAAATACCCCTAAAAAAATTCAAATATTGCTTGCATAATTTTTTCGCTGTACTACAATTAGGAAAAATTAGGCGAGCAGACACTAGATGTTGTGGTTATTCGGTAAACGGTAGTTTTTGTAATTTTTTCAATTGGCGCAATTCTGTGCCGATTTTTAGTTAAGGGAGTGGTTGTATGCAGCATATCGCTGAAAACGTTTCATCCCCCGTCTTGCCCGTGCGCGAAGTTCTTGGATTCACCGCCGCCCTCAGCAATTCTTTCGATCAATATAAAGTCATTCGCCGCAACGGCTCGGTTGTGCCGTTTAACCCATCTAAGATTTCTATCGCCATGACTAAGGCATTTATTGCCGTGAGCGGTGGGCAGGGTGCGGCTTCGGCGCGCGTGCGCGAGATGGTTGAGAAGTTATCGGCCACGGTTGTCGGCGCGCTGCTGCGTAGCCAGCCGCATGGCGGGACATTACACATTGAGGACATTCAAGATCAAGTTGAATTATCTTTGATGCGCTCTGGCGAGCATGATGTGGCACGTGCCTATGTGCTTTATCGCGAGGAACGCACACGTGAGCGCGCCAAGGCAAAAGAAATTACTAACGCAGCAAAGGCCGCTGCTCCAGTTTTGCATGTTTTGGATAAGGGCGTTTCGCGTCCCTTGGATATAGAGGCTTTGGGCGCAACCATCGCGGCGGCTTGCGTGGGTTTGGGCGATGCGGTCAGCATCGAAAAAATCATCAAACTAACGCTGAAAGATTTATACGATGGTGTGCCCGTTGAAGAGGTTCGCAAGTGTGTGGTGTTGTCGGCGCGCTCGCTCATCGAGCAAGAGCCAGCCTACAATTTTGTGACCGCACGTTTATTGCTAAATAATATTTGTTGCGACACCTTGGGCGAGACCGTCACCGCTGCTGATATGGCGACACGCTACGCTGCAAATTTCCCCGTGTTTATTCGGCGCGCAGTTGAGGCGGAATTGTTGAGTGACGAAATGTTGCGCTTCGATCTGCCGCGTTTGGCAAAAGAGTTGGATTCAAGTCGCGACTTGAAATTTGGTTATTTGGGTTTGCAAACATTGTATGACCGCTATTTTTTGCATATTGATGGCGCGCGGCTAGAGTTGCCGCAATCATTTTTTATGCGTGTGGCGATGGGCTTGGCATTGAACGAAGCCAACCGCGAGGCGCGCGCGATAGAATTTTATCACTTGCTGTCCAGCTTTGATTTTATGAGCTCAACCCCCACCTTGTTTAATTCTGGCTCGCGGCGTTCACAATTATCGTCGTGTTATCTGACCACCGTGCCCGATCATCTGGACGGTATTTTTGAGGCTTTTAAAGAAAATGCTTTGCTGGCGAAATATTCCGGCGGCTTGGGCAATGACTGGACGCCTGTACGTTCCTTGGGTGCGCATATCAAGGGCACGAATGGTAAATCGCAAGGCGTGGTGCCGTTCTTAAAGGTGGCAAACGACACCGCTGTGGCAGTGAACCAGGGCGGCAAGCGCAAAGGCGCGGTATGCGCCTATCTGGAAACGTGGCATTTGGATGTGGAGGAGTTTTTAGATTTACGCAAAAATACGGGCGATGATCGTCGTCGCACGCACGATATGAATACCGCTAATTGGATACCTGATTTGTTTATGAAGCGCGTGATGGAAGGTGGCGAGTGGACGTTGTTCTCGCCTTCAGACTGTCCCGATTTGCACGACAAATTTGGTGCGGAATTTGAGCTCGCGTACTTGGGGCATGAGGCGCGTGCTACACGCGGCGAGCTGTCTTTGTTCCGCAAAGTTTCTGCAGCCAGCTTGTGGCGCAAAATGTTGACCATGCTGTTTGAAACGGGGCATCCGTGGATTACTTTCAAAGATGCCTGTAATGTGCGTTCGCCGCAGCAGCATGTGGGCGTGGTGCATAGCTCGAATCTGTGTACCGAAATTACCTTGAACACTTCCGACACCGAAATCGCAGTATGCAATCTGGGTTCAATCAATTTGGCCGCGCATTTGCACCCGCAAGGTCACGCGAAATTCGGTCAGATTGATCACGATAAATTGCAGCGCACGGTGACCACCGCCATGCGGATGTTGGATAACGTGATCGACATCAACTATTATGCGGTCGAAAAAGCGCGCAACTCCAATTTGCAGCATCGCCCCGTAGGGCTGGGTGTGATGGGCTTTCAAGATTGCTTGCATGAGTTGCGCCTGCCTTACGCGTCCGCGGCTGCGGTAGAGTTTGCGGATCGTTCGATGGAAGCAATTTGCTACTATGCTTACTGGGCGTCTACCGAGCTGGCACAAGAGCGCGGTTGCTATGCCAGCTATCAGGGCAGCTTGTGGGACAAAGGTGTTTTGCCGCAGGACACATTAGATATGCTGCGCGAATCGCGTGGCGGCTATGTTGAAGTGGACACCTCGGTCAGCATGGATTGGGATGCCTTGCGTGCGCGCATCCAGCAGCACGGTATGCGTAATTCAAACTGCGTGGCGATTGCGCCCACCGCCACCATTTCAAATATTATCGGCGTGTCGGCGTGTATTGAGCCGACCTACCAAAACTTATTTGTTAAATCTAATTTGTCCGGCGAATTCACCGTCATCAACGGCTACTTGGTTGGTGATTTAAAACGCCTAGGCTTGTGGGATGAAGTGATGATTGCTGATCTGAAATATTTTGATGGCTGCCTAGCTAAGATTGATCGCATTCCAGTCGAGTTGCGTAATCTCTACGCCACCGCGTTTGAGGTTGAGCCGCAGTGGATTATTGAAGCGGCATCGCGTCGTCAAAAGTGGATCGATCAAGCGCAGTCACTCAACATTTATATGGCGGGTGTATCGGGCCGCAAGCTGGATGAAACCTACAAGCTGGCTTGGTTGCGCGGGTTGAAAACCACTTATTATCTACGCACAATGGGGGCGACTTCTGCCGAAAAATCCACGGCGCGTATCGGCGAACTGAATGCGGTGGCGATGGCGGATGAGAGCATAAAAATGTGTGCTATAGATACGCCGGATTGTGAAGCTTGCCAGTAAGTATCATTAAGTGAATGATAAGAAAATAGCGGGGAAATAAGAATGAGATATGAGGAAAAAATGTTGACCTTTGAAGATGAAATGATGCCAGCAGGATTGCTGACTGGTTCTTTTGTATTTGGCGATAACGCCGAAGTGGCCGCTGCCGCGAAGCATGATGATTACACGATTGCCGCGCCTTCTGTTGGACGCATACGCGTGGAAGATAAAAAAATTATCAATTGCAGCGCGGATGTAAACCAGCTTGTGCCGTTTAAATATAAGTGGGCGTGGGATAAGTATTTATCCGCCTGCGCTAACCATTGGATGCCGCAAGAAGTAAATATGTCGGCGGACATTGCTTTGTGGAAAAACCCCAACGGCTTGACGGATGACGAGCGTCTATTGGTCAAACGCAATTTAGGATTTTTTACCACCGCAGATAGCCTGGCCGCGAATAATATTGTGCTGGGTACGTATCGTCACATTACTAATCCGGAGTGCCGTCAATATTTGCTGCGCCAAGCATTTGAAGAGGCCATCCATACCCACGCCTATCAGTACATCGTCGAGAGCTTGGGCTTGGACGAGGGTGAAATTTTCAATATGTATCACGAGGTGTCCAGCATTCGCGAGAAAGATGAATTCCTGCTGCCCTTCATTGATACTTTAACCAATCCCAATTTCAAGACTGGCACGATGGAGGCCGATCAAGACTTGCTACGCAGCTTGATTGTGTTCGCCTGCATCATGGAAGGATTGTTTTTCTACGTGGGCTTTGTGCAAATTTTGGCATTGGGGCGGCAGAACAAAATGACCGGTGCGGCGGAGCAGTACCAATACATTTTGCGCGATGAATCCATGCATCTCAATTTTGGCGTGGATGTCATTAACCAAATTAAATTAGAAAATCCGCATCTGTGGACGGTAGCGTTTCGCGATGAAATTCGTGGCTTAATACAAAAAGGCGTAGAGCTGGAATACCGCTATGCAGAAGACACTATGCCGCGTGGTGTATTGGGGCTGAATGCCGGTATGTTCAAAGAATATTTACGCTTTATTGCCAATCGGCGTTGCCAGCAAATTGGTGTAGATGTGCTGTATCCGGGGGCCTATAACCCGTTCCCGTGGATGGCGGAAATGATTGATCTCAAGAAGGAGAAAAACTTCTTTGAAACGCGTGTCACCGAGTACCAAACTGGCGGCGCGTTATCTTGGGATTAAAGGGCTTTGGCAGCGTCGCGATGTGCGGCATGCTGGGGGTGTAGTCGTTGTAGTTGTACTTTCTTTGAAACTTATTAGTAAAGGAGTTTGATATGGCAGCAAAAGCTAAACCAGCAGCAAAAAAAGCGGTAGCCAAAAAAGCGGCTCCGGCTAAAGCGGCTTCGGCCAAAAAAGCAGTAGCTAAAAAAGCGGCACCTGCTAAAAAGCCAGCAGCCAAAAAAGCAGCTCCAGCCAAGAAAGCAGCACCTGCTAAAAAAGTAGTAGCCAAAAAAGCGGCTCCCGCTAAAAAAGCAGCACCTGCTAAAAAGGTCGTAGCTAAAAAAGCGGCTCCCGCTAAAGCGGCACCGGCCAAAAAAGCAGCACCTGCTAAAAAAGCAGTAGCCAAAAAAGCGGCTCCCGCTAAAAAAGCAGTACCTGCTAAAAAGCCAGCAGCCAAAAAAGCAGCACCTGCTAAAGCGGCTCCGGCCAAAAAAGCAGTACCTGCTAAAAAGCC
>JANONT010000126.1:0-4304 GCA_031420955.1 Candidatus Nitrotoga sp.
TCCACTTTTCCATGGCGTAATTTCATCCAGAGAACTTGTAACAGCGTGGCTCCCATCGCGGCGGCGGTGGCGACGTAGATGCCAAAATATTTGAAGGCAGCAAAAAAAAGAATGACGGGGAAAAGATCGAATAGCAATTTCATGGTGATGGGCTAGGGTAAAAGTTTTGCTGAAATAATTTTTAGAGACAGGGTGAAAATTCTTGGGGGGGACAGCTTCAATTGCGGAGCGGATTATACCGCTGAGTGGGCAGGGTTTACGATTGCCTTATCATTTAGGGAAACGCTGCACAGTGTCTGCGCCAGTGAATTCACCCGCAAGGGGTAGGCCGATGGGTTCTCGGCTGCTATGCAGCCACCCATTCGCACGCTGTGCTGCACGATGCTCGGAATCCGGGGGCGTGAAGCGGCAGATACCGCATACACCGCGGTTTCTGCGCGCCGTGCGCCTAGCACTTCATCCGGCTCGCCGACTTACTCAGAGTTTCCTTAGCTTAGAGAATGGCTTGCTTGGGTGCATGGTTTGCCATAGCTTGTTTACCAATCCGACGGCACGGGAATATTTTTCATACGCATGGCACGTTTCATATCCTCGATGCGTTCATTCCAGTCGGTAAATTTTGGCTCCAGTCGGGCGGCTTCCAAGTAGCGGTTGCGTGCAGTAGCAAAATCCCCAAGATTGGCGTATGAGCCAGCCCGCCAGCGAAATATTTCCGGCCAAGCCGCTGCACCATGTTTTTCGATTAAGGCTTCAAGCTCTGCAATATTCTGTATGGTTCGCGCTTTGGGTGAGATTGTCATGTGGTTGTTGGTGCGCTTTTGGATGGTGTGCATCCACACGAATAAATTTTCCGGATCAAGTTCGAGCGCGCGTTGCAACATCTGCTCACTTTGCGCTGAGCTAGGATTGGTTTGGCTGAAGCCCGCGACCCGATTATTCACGATGGTGAGTTCAGGCAGGTAGCGCATGCGTGCGTAAATTCTAGCAGCCGCTCGGTTGTCGTCTGCCGCAATAGCCATTTGCGCGGCCTGTTCTAGCCCCTTACATAACGCGGCAATGCGGCGATTGTTTTCCAAATTCAAGGCGGTGTTGAGTTGCGTATCCGACAGCTCGTAGCGAATACGATCATACATTTGCAAATACGGGCGATCCTCTATTTCTTGGCTCAGGTCGCGCTTGAGCGTGAGCATGGCATCGGCATTCTTCGCATCTTTGTGCAATAAAAATTCGACCTTGCCGGGTTCATAGCCGCGCTTCATCAAGGTGTAACCAAATGCCAGCGGGGCGGGGCGCGAG
Organism: Candidatus Nitrotoga sp.; assembly: GCA_031420955.1. Taxonomy (GTDB): domain Bacteria; phylum Pseudomonadota; class Gammaproteobacteria; order Burkholderiales; family Gallionellaceae; genus Nitrotoga. Next base: position 1,297 of record JANONT010000126.1, read on the forward strand.
TAGCGATTGCTCCGGCCAGTTATCTCCTCATAATCTAGAACATGGCGTACCTCGCCTTGCTGGTTGCCCATTCTGGGGACGAGTATCGAACGGACGGGCTTATCACCATGCTCTACAACATACTCGAAAGTATCTTGGTAGCGCACCGTGCAGCGCCATAAATCTTCCATGGTCAAGCTGATGTCTGAACCGTTAGTATGTGTTGGGTCAAATTTTACAAATTGCCACACCGTTACAAATGGGATGGGTCGCCCGGCCTCGTCTTGTACTTTGAGGTTGACGTTAATTTTTTCGTTCGTAAACCAACCAGCTTGAGCCTGAGTGATACCCCAAGCCCATGCCACTCCGCCAAAAACTAAGAGGCGTAACATTTTTGAGAAGAAATTTTTTGTTAGCTGCATGTCAATCTCTGCGCTGTGTACACAATCAACGGGGATAGCTCGGTCCGCTCAATATTATTGGTTCATCCGGTAATCAGCTATTTGAAAGATAGTCTCCTTTTATGTTTCTTATCGTGCGCGCGGCGCACATTACGGCTGATATGGTTTATGTTCGATCCAGAATAAGCGCGGCAGAGTTAATGCAGTAGCGCAATCCAGTTGGCTCTGGGCCATCATCAAACACATGGCCGAGGTGCGCTTGGCAGTGTTGGCACAGCACCTCTTCGCGCACCATGCCGTGCTGATTGTCGAGGCGTGTGATGACGCTGCTAGGCTGCTGCGGTTGCCAAAAACTCGGCCAGCCGCTGCCGGATTCAAACTTTACTTCCGAATCAAACAGCGCGTTGTTGCAGCACACGCAGCGATAAATTCCGCTATCGTGGCAATCCCAATACTCGCCGGAAAACGGCGGCTCAGTGCCGCATTGGCGGCAGACGTAAAATTGTTCAGGAGTGAGTTCTTCGCGCCATTCCGCTTCAGTTTTTTGAATCTTATCGCTCATAAAACTTCGCCCGCATAGTCGGCCAAGCGTGAGCGTTCGCCGCGCTGCAAGGTCACATGCCCACTATGCGCCCAGCCTTTGAATCTATCCACCACATAAGTTAAACCAGAGCTGCCTTCGGTTAAATAAGGCGTATCAATTTGCGCGATGTTGCCTAGGCACACCACTTTAGTGCCAGGGCCGGCGCGGGTAATCAGCGTTTTCATTTGCTTGGGCGTAAGGTTTTGCGCCTCGTCGATGATTAAAAATTTCTTCAAAAAAGTACGCCCGCGCATAAAGTTGAGCGATTTAATTTTAATGCGGCTGCGAATTAAATCGCGTGTCGCCGCCCGCCCCCAATCGCCACCTTCATCGCTCGAACTATTCAGCACATCTAAATTATCGTCCAGCGCGCCCATCCACGGAGTCATTTTCTCTTCTTCGGTGCCGGGTAAAAAGCCTATGTCTTCACCGACTGGCACGGTCACACGGGTCATAATAATTTCTGAATATATTTTATGCTCCAACGTTTGCATCAGGCCCGCAGCCAGAGTGAGCAAGGTTTTTCCGGTACCCGCCTGACCCAGCAGCGTGACAAAATCTATATCTTTATTCATCAATAAATTCAGCACAAAACTTTGTTCGCGGTTGCGCGCGGTAATGCCCCAGATCGCATTTTTCTGGTGGGTATAATCGGTCAGCGTGCGTAACTTAGCAGCATTACCATTCACCTCGGTGACCACCGCCTGAAAAGAGGTGCTGCCATTTTCTTGATACACAAATTGGTTGAGCAGCAGATTGCGGCACAACGGCCCCTGAATGTCATAGTAAGTAAATTCGCCTTGCGACACCGAGCGCAAATCTTTGCTGTGCTTTTCCCAAAAATCCTCAGGCAAAGCCAGCACGCCGGAGTAGAGCAGATCGGTATCTTCCAGCACCTTATCGTTGAAATAATCTTGCGCGTCCAGCCCCAACATGCGCGCTTTCAAACGCATGTTAATGTCTTTGCTGACCAGAATGACAGGACGTTTTGGCTGCTGGTTATGCAGATACAGCATCACGCCGAGAATGGCGTTATCGGCCTTGCCGCTGGCAAAGTTGCCGGGCAATGGCTGCTCAATAAATTGCGTTTGCAAAAATAAACGCCCGGTCGCATCCATATTGCCGACGGCTTTTAAGGGAATGCCCGACTCGATTTCGTGCGCCACCGTACTCACCAAGGTATCCAGAAAGCGGCTGGTTTGACGGGCGTTGCGGGCGACTTCGGTCATGCCTTTTTTATTGTTATCCAGCTCTTCCAACACAAAGATCGGCAGATAAACATCATGCTCCTCAAAGCGAAATAAACTGGTGGGATCGTGCATCAACACATTCGTGTCCAGCACAAATAATTTGGTGGTGGCGGCTTTACGAGAGGGCATAGGATTCCTAGTTTTGGATAGAGTTGACTGAGTTGTTTAAAGTTTACTTAGCTTTAGTTTACGGGGTTCGTGATTGTTCTTTAGTTGACCTTATGGATTTCAAATATTGATCTCCAGCAGCCAATTGTTCCCTTAGATCGGTAACAAGAGAGGCGTGTTGCGTAGATCGGCTTTCGAATTCTGCGAGTATTGCAGGTACATCCTGTTGATAGAGTTCTTCAGAGCATATACGAAACGCAATTTCTGCAAAAGCTTGAAGTCGGAATGACTCATCCTTAGCGCGAAGTGCATTTTCTAAATAAAATGCAGTGACGGCGAGATTCAGTAAGGTAAAAACTCGATTTGCGGTTTCAAGTAATTTAATAGAATCTTGTGGGGAAATAAATCGACCAGAGTCGAAGTTTACGTAAAATGATGACTCTTTTTCATGCTGTATTTTTTCCCTCAATGGACCACCTGCCGTTAGCATCCCATCTGAATTATGTAGCTCTATACGCCTCGGATGAATTAACTCGTAAAGAAACGCTCTATGACACTTAAGTTGATGATTTGTCCAGCCAGACCATAACCACTTCCAATCTTCTGGTTTTTGAGGAAGATGAAAGGCAGCGAGAAGTGATAGTGATTTCCCAAGCTCCTCTTGGCCTATTTCCGCTAAACCCGGAG
>JANONT010000127.1:0-4582 GCA_031420955.1 Candidatus Nitrotoga sp.
CAAAACCTTCAGCTTCGTCCGCATCAAATTGCGTACTGGTTGGGGCGCGCCGCTTAAGTGCCAATAGATAGTTCTTTGCTGTATTAATACCAATACGATACAACCATGTATAGAATGCACTTTCCCCACGGAAGCCAGGCAGTGCCCTATACGCTTTAATAAAAGCTTCTTGCGTTACATCCTCGACCTCAGCCGCATCGCGCACAAAACGCGAAATCAAGCGCGCCAATCGCCGCTGATATTTAACGATCAACAGTTCAAACGCGTATTTATCGCCCCGTTGCGCGCGCTCAACTAATTGCTGATCAACTTCACTGTCACCCATTTAGGTTACCTAGCCCTTGTTATTGCCCGCAAACGCGGCTCGCTAGTATAACCACACAAAGCCCTAGAGTCAGCCTTGCTGAGCAAATTGACCGAGGACAGCAGGATTAGTTCACTTTTTATAAAAGATCGTTTGTCGGAAAACAACATGTGCATAAGATTACAGCCAAGTTCAACAAAAAATAAGCGCGCATCAAAGGTAGATTGCTTTTTGATTGAACATATAGCAGCCCCCCGTGCAGCGATATTAAGGGTGGGGAGACTGCTAAATCAAGGTTAAGCGTAACAACGCAAACGTTGGGAAAACTGCTGCACCGCAGCAATGTCGCTATTTTCCGCGCGATGACACCAGTCATTGAGTTGCTTGAGCAATTGCTCTTTGGTATCAGTGGAACGCTGCCAAATAGTCGCTAATTCTTGATGTAAATGGTAGGTCAAATGTAATGTTGGGCTCGCCTCAATGGCCGAATTAAGCTTGGTTGATTGATGTGTGGTCAACTCATTTTTGTCAAGGTGCAACCAATGCTTGATGTGCGCCATATCAAATTTACTCAAAGCATGAGATTTGCTGATGGCCATTTCTGCCGCGTAAGTTTTCTTCAACAGCTTAGCGTAGCGTGCGGTGATTTCGTAACGATTTACAATCACCGCTTGCAGCGTCTCCAAATCGCATAAAGTTTTTTTAACTTTCACCAATCGCACTTTAGGAGCCAGCTTTTTAACGTGTGCCAATTTAAATATAGACAAAGTGCGTATATACAACCAGCCTATATCAAACTCATACCATTTGTTAGACAGCTTGGCTGAAGAGGCATAAGCGTGATGATTATTATGTAATTCTTCCCCACCGATAAAAATCCCCCAAGGAATAATATTGGTAGAAGCGTCCGCACAGGCAAAATTACGATATCCCCAATGATGTCCCAAGCCATTAATGATGCCAGCGGCGTTCACCGGAATCCACGCCATTTGCACCGCCCAAATGGTCAAGCCCAACGGACCAAATAACACAATATTAATAGCCAGCATCAACGCAATACCCGGCACTTTGTGTGAGCCATAAACATTACGCTCTAACCAATCATCGGGTGTGCCGTGACCATATTTATCGAGCGTTTCTAAATTCTTTGCTTCTTTTTGATACAACTCAGCACCTTCACGCAGCACCTTGCCTATCCCCATCACAACAGGGCTATGCGGGTCTTCTACGGTCTCGCATTTAGCGTGGTGCTTACGGTGAATCGCCGCCCATTCTTTAGTTACGATTCCGGTTGTTAACCATAACCAGAAGCGAAAAAAATGACTGGGGATGGGATGTAAATCTAAAGCGCGGTGCGCTTGATGACGATGTAAAAATATAGTGACTGAGGCAATAGTGATGTGAGTCAAGACCAGCGCAACAACAATATAACCCCACCACGGCAAATCAATCATTCCCAAAAACATACTCTGCTCCTGATTAGTTTTAAATAATTTCAGCGGTCATTCTACTGGAAGAATAAAGTGAGTCAATTGATGGCAAAGATAGGCAATAAAAAAGTATTGATTGTTATAAAAACACCTGCTAGGACACCGCTTGACTTTGTATAGTTGCTATCGCCAAGCGCAAATCCTGCCAAGCATGGGCTTTATGCTGCGGAGCGCGCAATAAATACGCGGGATGATAAGTGGCGATCAACGGTATGCCATGATAATTGTGCACTTCGCCTCGCAGGCTTGTCAGTGAGCTATCTCGCCCCAGCAAAGCAGTGCTGGCCACTTCGCCTAATGCCACAATAAGCTTGGGGCGAATCAAGGCAATCTGACGTTCGAGATAAGGCAAGCATTGTGAAATTTCATCTGATCCAGGGGTTCGATTTTCCAATGGCCGACATTTCACCACATTGGTCAGGTAAACATTGGTACCGCGTTTAAGCTTAATGGCCGCCAACATGTTGTTTAGCAACACCCCTGCCTGCCCCACAAATGGCTCACCTTGCGCGTCTTCTTCCGCACCCGACGCTTCACCGACGAACAACCAATCGGCCTGCTCTGGCCCCACGCCCAAAACGGTTTGTGTGCAGTCCGCACGTAAGGCGCAGGCCGTGCAATATTTAACGGCTGATTCTAGTTGCGGCCAGTCGAAGGAATGAATGTCAATAGCATTTTTGTTTTCTAAAATCTTATTCGCTGGGGCTTCATTTTTTGAAATTATATTTTCTGGATTTTCTTTTTGCGGCATTGCTATTTTTGCAGCAACCGCGCTCGCCACAGTAATGAACGCAGCTTCAGGCACAGCCTGCTCGCGCCGCTTCCACAAGGGGTACAAATGTAATTCTCGCAGTATTAATTCTTCGCGGTTCATAGATAAAATTGATTCACACACAACATTAAATTCACAACAAACATTCCATCACCATGGCATCTTCCCTACCCTGCGTGCCCGCATAATATCCGCGCCGCAAACCTATTTTTACAAACCCTACCGCCTCATATAAACCCCGCGCAGCGATGTTAGAAGTCCGCACTTCCAACAACATGCGTTGCATTTTTAGGCCGCGCATCTGTGTTTGTAATTCACGCAAAAGCCGCATGCCTAAACCCTGCTGCTGATACGGCGCATCAATACTGATGTTGAGTAACTGCACTTCATCCACCACCAACATCAACACGGCAAAGCCAATAATTTGGCCGCCCGCCTCATACACCTGGCAAATATTTTTACTTACCAGCGCATCATGAAAATTACCCAGCGTCCACGGATGGGCATGCACTCGGCGTTCAATGTTCCATATCACATCCAAATCGGCCTGCGTCATAACACGTAAAGTTTTGTCCACCATAATTGTTAGGTGTGTTTCCACCCCAAAGTTCATTGCCGCTCAGCCGTTTTCAGCGCGACTTTATCACGCAAATAAAGCGGCATCGCCAAAGCTGCATCCATCCCCTGCCCTGCGGCAAACATAGGCGCGGCAAGCTGTGCCACCGCACTAGCCTGCGGGATGGCCGTGGAATTAACCCCCGCCAATTGCGCGCCATAGCGCGCCACCAACGCTGCACCATGTGCCGCAAATCCGCTGCCTACGCCACACCAATCAGAGCCAGTTAGAGCTGGCGCATTTTGTGGCAAACACAAAACAGGTTCACATACCGCTTCCCACATTCCACCTTGTACCGTATAGGCAGCAAAGTAAATTTCATCCATGCGCGCATCCAGTGCAGCAATGATTTTTTCATGCCCTGCATCATGTGCCAAAGCCTGCAAAGTACACACGCCCATCACTGGCAAGCCTGCCCCCAAAGCCAATCCCTGCGCCACGCCACAAGCAATACGCACCCCAGTAAATGAGCCGGGCCCGGCACCGAAAGCAATGCCCTCAAGCTGCGTTAATTGCACACCCGCTTCTTGCATGACCTGATCTATCATCGCCAATAATAATTCCGAATGACGCTGACCCGCCAAGTTGCTTTGGCTGATGACCCCACCCGCTTGCCACAGCGCGACCGAACAATATTCAGTGGAGGTTTCCAACGCTAAAATGCGTCTCATAAAACCAGCAACAACACCACCGCTTGCGCCGCAATGCCCTCGCCTCGCCCACTAAAACCAAGCTGCTCAGTTGTGGTCGCTTTCACATTTACCGCGTTCATCGCCACTCCCAAATCCGACGAAATATTTTCTACCATGCGCGGAATATGCGGCGACATTTTCGGAGCCTGCGCGATAATCGTCGCATCTACATTACCCACGCTAAAGCCTGCGTTACGCACCATTGTGCCCACTTCGCGCAGCAAAATTCGGCTATTGATATTTTTATATTGTGCATCAGTATCGGCAAAGTGCCGACCGATATCTCCCAGTGCTGCCGCACCCAGCAAGGCATCGCAGATAGCATGCAATAAAACATCCGCATCCGAATGGCCGAGCAAGCCCTTATCGTGCGCGATCTCCACCCCGCCGATAATCAGCTTACGGCCCACCACCAACTGATGCACATCAAACCCCTGCCCAACTCTCATGGTTATGGTCTCCTGAATATTATTTTTGTTTCGCTCGCAACAACCATTCCGCTAATTGAATATCTTGCGGATAAGTCACTTTGAAATTGCTTGATTCGCTGCGTACTAATTTTGGCGAGTAGCCCAACGCTTCAATGGCAGAGGCATCATCGGTCACATTCGGCGTAGCTTGCAGAGCCTGCATTAACAGCCCCGCTGGAAACATTTGCGGGGTCTGTGCCTGCCATAAATCAGTGCGATTTTCGGTGTGGGCGACGCG
>JANONT010000128.1:0-3476 GCA_031420955.1 Candidatus Nitrotoga sp.
TAAATAGGATTGTCCACAGCTTGGCCATGTGGGACTTAATCAGAGGTTCCTTAGTTTTACCCGGTAAGTGTTTGGTGGTAGAATTCCGTGAAATATACTTCATAGGAGCATCACCATGGCAACCACGATTTCCAGCAAGCGGCAGATCGTCATCCCAAAAAAAGGCATGATCGCAGCGGGGTTCACCGAAGGTAGCAGGGTCAAGGTTATTTGCGAAGGGCACACGTTGCGCATCGTGCCAGACAAACCACCAAGCGGCACAAAAGTGGAAGACGGGCCTAGAATACTTGGCTACAAAGGACGCAAGGCCACGCAAGCTGAGATAAAAGCGGCAATTATCAGCGGCGCGACAGAATCGCTAGGCAAGCAGTGAAATGGAGACGCCGGAATGAAAGCTTTAGATACCAGTGTATTAGTGCGCTACTACACAGCCGATGACGCAAAGCAACATGCTGCAGCAGTAGCCGTTTTAAACAGAGAGGAGGCACTGTTTGTACCCAAAACTGTGGTGCAAGAATTATGGTGGGTGCTGACCAAAGCCAAGCCTTACCAATTTTCCGAGGGGAAAGTAAGTAAAGTGATTGCACACCTTGCAGGGTTGAGTAACATTGTGCTGGAAGATGCCAGCGTGGTGGCGATGGCATTGAAATATCAGCAGCAGGGCGTGGAATTCGCAGATGCTTTGCATTTGGCATCGAGCATCGGTTGTGGGCATCTGCTTACTTTTGATAGCGCATTCAAAAAACGCACGACAAAATTAAAAATTCAACCACCCTGCATTATTCCCACCTAGAAAATCATCTGGAAAATATGCTGCCGATTGCGGCATAATCGCCGATTCTGATAATGAGACAAGCCTGAAAATAGCATCGAGTATGAAAACTGAGACCCGCATGAGCGCACAAACGCTGTACGACAAATTATGGGATAGCCACTTGGTACGGGCCGAGGCAGATGGCACGGCGTTGATTTATATCGACCGCCATTTGGTGCACGAGGTGACCAGCCCGCAGGCATTTGAAGGCTTGCGTTTAGCTGGGCGCAAGCCTTGGCGCATCGGGTCGATGCTGGCGGTGGCCGATCACAACGTGCCGACCACCAGTCGTGTCAATGGCATTGCTGATCCTATTTCGCGCTTGCAAGTGGATACGCTGGATAGCAATTGCGATGCGCTGGGTATTGAAGAATTTAAAATGTCCGATGTGCGGCAAGGCATCGTGCATGTCATCGGCCCGGAGCAAGGGGCGACTTTACCGGGCATGACGGTGGTGTGCGGCGATTCGCATACCAGCACGCACGGCGCGTTTGCGGCCTTGGCGTTCGGTATCGGTACTTCTGAAGTTGAGCATGTGATGGCGACGCAATGCTTGCTGATGAAAAAAGCCAAGGCGATGCAAATTAAAATAGAAGGCAAATTAGGACGCGGTGTCACCGCTAAAGATTTGGTGCTGGCCGTCATCGGAAAAATTGGCACGGCGGGTGGCACGGGCTATGCCATCGAGTTTGCGGGCAGCGCGATACGTGCATTGTCGATGGAGGGTCGCATGACGGTGTGCAATATGGCCATCGAGGCCGGCGCACGCGCGGGCATGATCGCGGTGGATGACACGACCATCAATTATCTGAAAGGCCGACCTTTCGCGCCCAAGGACGAGATGTGGAATCACGCAACCGAGTATTGGCGCACCCTGCACAGCGACACAGCGGCGCGATTCGACAAGATAATCGAGATGGATGCCGCAACGATTAAGCCGCAAGTAACCTGGGGGACTTCGCCAGAAATGGTGGTGGCGGTGGATGGCAAAGTGCCCGATCCGCAGCGTGAGCGCGATCCGGTAAAGCGCGGCAGCATGGAGCTGGCACTGAAATATATGGGCTTGCAGCCAGATACAAATATCGCGGACATTAAAATTGACAAAGTCTTTATCGGCTCTTGCACCAATGCGCGCATTGAAGATCTACGCGCCGCCGCGCATGTCGTGCAGGGCAAGCACATTGCCGCGAATGTAAAGTTGGCGATGGTGGTGCCGGGTTCGGGCTTGGTTAAAAAGCAGGCTGAGCAAGAAGGCTTGAATAAAATATTTGAGGCCGCAGGTTTCGAGTGGCGCGAGCCGGGTTGCTCTATGTGTTTGGCGATGAACGACGATAGGCTGGCGGCGGGCGAGCGTTGCGCTTCCACCTCTAACCGCAACTTTGAAGGGCGGCAAGGGCCGGGTGGCCGCACGCATTTGGTCAGCCCAGAAATGGCGGCGGCGGCGGCGATCGCCGGGCATTTTGTGGATGTGAGTAAGAGAGAGGCTGATTAAATGGCTATGCGGATGAATTGCTACGTTGCACCAAAGGTACGCAATCCGCTATCCGGCAAGCCGGATGCGGAATTGTCAGCACGGTGCTCGAAATCCTCATGTATACGCATACATTGCGGTTTCTGTGCTCCGTGCGCCTTGCCCTTCTTCCCGCTCGCCGACTTAATCAGCACCTCCCCTAAGGGTATTATTAAAAATATGAATTATGCGTAAATTTACTGTATTAGAAGGCGTGGTTGCACCGTTGGATAGAGCCAATGTGGACACGGACGCGATTATCCCCAAGCAATTTTTAAAATCCATCAAGCGCACCGGGTTTGGCCCGAATTTGTTCGATGAATGGCGTTATCTGGATCACGGCGAGCCGGGCAGAGATAATTCTAAACGTCCGCTCAATCCCGATTTTGTGTTGAATCAACCGCGCTATCAAGGCGCGCAAATTTTATTGACGCGCGAGAATTTTGGTTGCGGCTCGTCGCGTGAGCATGCACCTTGGGCGATTGAGGGCTACGGTTTTCGCGCCATTATCGCGGTGAGTTTTGCGGATATTTTTAGCAACAATTGTTTTAAAAATGGCTTGCTGCCGATAACATTGAATGCGGCAACGGTAGAAAATTTATTTCAAGCCGTATTGGCGCATCCCGGCTATACCTTGAGAATAGATCTGATGCAGCAGAGCGTGATTACCCCGGATGGAAAAGTATTGAAGTTTGAGGTGGATGCGTTTCGCAAAAATTGTTTACTCAACGGCTTGGACGATATCGCGCTGACCTTGCAGCATGTAAGTGAGATAACCGCTTTTGAGCGGGCTCGTCAAGCGCAACAGCCGTGGTTATTTGCCTGAAATTTACACACAAAATAAAATATGAAAATCGCAGTATTGCCGGGTGACGGCATCGGTCCTGAAATCGTCGCGCAAGCGGTCAAAGTGTTGGAAGCGTTGCGTCGCAATGGCTTAAAAATTGAATTGGAATACGGGCACATTGGCGGCGCAGGTTACGACGCAGAAGGTGATCCCTTACCCGCCACCACGCTAAAAATCGCACAGCAGGCGGAAGCGGTTTTATTGGGCGCGGTCGGTGGTTATCAGTATGACAAGCTCGCGCGCCCCTTGCGCCCAGAGCAAGGCTTGCTGCGTATCCGCAAGGAACTGGGCTTGTTTGCCAACTT
>JANONT010000129.1:0-9038 GCA_031420955.1 Candidatus Nitrotoga sp.
GAGCTGTACGCGGTCACTCGCCAGCAGTCTGGCGATGCAGCGTATATGAAAGATTTTATTGACACCGTGCGCGCAGTGAGTTTTCAACGTTTGAAAAATTTGCAGCCTCTGTAACTTGGAGAATTACGAGCGTTGGCCGCGCTCGATGCTAATTCCCACCATACGGCTGCCACGAATTGCGTTTAGTTTTGCTACGCTGACTTTCACCCACGGGGCATTAAAATCTTTTAGTACCATTTGTGCGATGTATTCGGCTAATGCTTCCAATAAATTAAAATGGCGCTGGCTCAGCAACGTCTGAATATGTCGAACCACATCAGCGTAATTCAGGGCATCAGCAATATCATCGCTGAGGCAAGCATTACTGTTCGGCAAGGCGATTTCCAAATCAAACTGCAGCGTTTGCGGCACGCGCTTTTCCCATTCATATACGCCGATTAGCGTATCAATTTTGAGTTCGCGCAAAAAAATAATGTCCATAGGGGCGGTGTGGGTAGAGGGTTAGAAGGCAAGATATAGCGTAAAATTTGCAAGTAAAAATTTTCACTCACGCATTTTAAGGTATTCCAGATAATGTCCCTCGTTTTTATAAGCGCTATCGTGAGTGCCTATTTATTAGGCTCGGTTTCTTTTGCGGTGCTGATGAGCTATGCGTTTCGCCTGCCCGACCCGCGCACCTACGGCTCGCACAACCCGGGTGCTACGAATGTTTTGCGTAGCGGGAAAAAATTAGCCGCCGCGCTGACCTTGCTCGGTGATGCCGCTAAAGGTTGGCTGGCGGTGTGGTTGGCACAAAATTTTGCACCCGTAGACGATGATGCATTGTGGTTTGTCGCAGCGGTCGCGCTGGCGGTTTTCTTGGGACATTTATTCCCAATATTTTTACGCTTCAAAGGCGGCAAAGGCGTCGCCACTGCGTTAGGTGTAATGCTGGCGATTAATGTTTGGCTGGGACTCGCCGCGTTCGGGACGTGGATTTTAGTTGCGTTTATATTTCGCTACTCGTCGTTATCGGCATTGCTGGCCGCAGCCAGCGCGCCTTTGTACGCAACACTTCTGGGCTTGCCCACGGAATATATCATGTTAACGATAGTCGTATCTATGCTGCTCATCTGGCGGCATAAAAGTAATATTCAGAATTTGTTGTCTGGCAAAGAAAGTAAGATTGGCAAAAAAAAATCTTAAGCACCATTTCCTTCACGGCTCATTGTTTTCTTGTTTGGGAATTCAAATGCACACGACCTCGCTTCAGATTATCAAATTATTTTTTGGCCTTGTCTTTGTCGCCACGCTAGCTGGCTGTGGCGATGACAAACCCGCAGCACCGCCAAACGCGGACACTAGCACACCGCCTTCCCCTGAAGTTGAAGTGATCAAAGTGGCATTCGGCAAAGCCACCATGACCCAAGATTTGCCCGGACGCTTGCAAGCCTATCGCACCGCACAAGTGCGGGCGCGGGTCGAGGGCATTATCGAGCAGCGTTTATTTCAAGAGGGCAGCGAGGTCAAAGCGGGCGACGCACTGTTCCGCATTGATGCGCGCAATTACAAAGCGGCAGCGGACGCGGCCAGCGCGGATTTAGAAATTGCGCGCCAAAACGTCACGCGCTATCAATCATTGCTGTCGATCAAAGCGGTCAGCCAGCAAGAATATGACCTAGCCGCAGCCAGAGTAAAACAGGCCGAGCCGGCCATGATACGCGCCACGGAAAATCTGGAAAATGCCAGCGTGCCCGCGCCGATTCCCGGACGCATCGGGCGCACGTTGGTAACAGAAGGCACGTTTGTTGGCCGAGGTGATGCCACCTTGCTGGCGACCATCGAGCAGCTTGATCCAATATATGCCAACTTCACGCAATCGGGCGCGGACATGTTGCGTCTGCGGCAGGCAGTTAAAGCGGGCAAGCTCAAGCACGCCACCGCCAAGGTGCAATTGGTGTTTGAGGATGGCAGCATTTATCCGCGCACGGGCAATATATTTTTTACCGACATGGCGGTTGACCCCAGCACCGGCGCGGTGTCACTGCGCGCAGAGTTTGCTAATCCGCAGCGCGAATTATTGCCGGGCATGTTTGTGCGCGTGCGCTTTCCCGAAGCAGTGGCCGAAAATGTGATTCGCATTCCGCAGCGCGTTGTGCAATCGGGCGCGCAAGGGCAGTATGTGATGCAGGTCGGTGCGGACAATAAAATTTCGCCGCTGCCGATAAAAATTGGCAGCATGGCAGGCACTGACTTTATCGTCGCCGAAGGACTTAAAGGAGGTGAAATTATTATTGTGAATGGCCTGCAAAAAGCGCGTCCCGGTGCGGTGGTCACGCCCGTGGGTGAGGGTATTGCGGCGCAGTCTAAAAATAATATGCCAGCCCCAGCCGTAGTGCCTGAGCCAAGTAATAAACCCCAAGAAAAAAACCTTAAGCAATAAACCCGGAGCCATAAAACATAAATTATGTTTGCTAAGTTTTTCCCATGTTCGCTAAATTTTTCATAGACCGACCCATTTTCGCTTGGGTCATCGCGCTCATTATTTTGCTGGGCGGCGCATTGGCGTTGAAGAATTTGCCGGTCGCGCAATACCCCGCTGTTGCCCCGCCAGCGTTAGCGGTAACGGTCACCTATCCCGGCGCATCGGCGCAAGTGGTCGAAGAAACCGCCATCGCTTTATTAGAGCAAGAAATGAATGGCATCGAGCGTCTGCTGTATATGGAGTCGGCGGCGGAGCTGGGTCGCGGCAGCATTACGTTGACTTTTGAGGCGGGCACGAACCTCGATTTTGCTGCGGTAGAAACGCAAAATCGCATCAAGCGTATCGAGGCGCGTCTGCCGGAAGATGTGCGGCGGCTGGGCATTGCCGTGAATAAATCGGCGCGTAATTTTGTGATGTTTGTGTCGCTCATTTCGCCCGACAAAAGTTTGAATAATGTCGCGCTCGGCAGCTACGCTGCGACCAGCGTGTTGGATAGTATCCGGCGCGTGCCGGGGGTGGGCGAGGCGATATTATTCGGCACCGAATATTCCATGCGCTTATGGCTGAAGCCAGAAAAACTACACAGCTATGGCCTCACACCGGGCGATGTGTCGCGTGCCGTGCGCGCCCAAAATTCGCAATTGGCAACAGGCGAATTAGGACAATTGCCTTCATCCGCAGGGCAGCAACTCAACGCGGTCATCGTCACCAAATCTCGTTTTTCTACACCCGAAGAATTCGCCAACATTATCGTCCGCACCAATGCCGACGGCTCGACTTTGCGCGTGAAAGATGTGGCGCGAGTAGAGTTGGGCGCGCAAGATTATTCACCCAGCGCGCGGCTCGACGGCCAGCCAGCGGCCACCATGGCGATACGCTTAGCCCCCGGCGCAAACGCCCTAGGCACGGTTAAAGGGGTCAAAGATAAGATGGCGGAGCTGTCGAAATTTTTCCCAGCGGGCATAGACTGGGCCGTGCCTTACGACACCTCAAAATTCATTGATGTATCGATCAAAGAAGTATTGAAAAGTCTGGCCGAAGCACTGTTGTTAGTGGTGCTGGTGATGTATTTATTTTTGGGCAATGTGCGCGCGACTTTGATTCCCGCCATCGTAATTCCGGTCGCGTTGGTGGGCGCATTAGTCGGATTATATTTGCTTGGATATTCGATTAACGTGCTGACCTTATTTGCGATGGTGTTGGCCATTGGTATCGTGGTGGACGATGCGATTGTGGTGGTAGAAAACGTCGAACGCATCATGACCACCGAGGGTTTGTCGGCGCGCGATGCCACGCGCAAAGCGATGGACCAAATCATCGGTGCGATTATCGCGATCACGCTGGTGCTGATGGCGGTGTTTATTCCGATGGCGTTTTTTCCCGGCTCGACCGGCGCGATTTATCGCCAGTTTGCGGTGACGCTGGTGCTGACCATGATGTTCTCGGCGTTAATGGCACTCACGCTGACCCCCGCGCTGTGCGCGACGTTGTTGAAACATAAGTCTGGGTTGAAACACAATTCAGGCGGCGAGGAAAAAGGCGGCAGATTTCACGCTTGGTTTAACCAATTTTTTGCGCGCACCACACAAAATTATTTGGTCGGTGTAGGCAAAATTTTGAAAAGAACCGGGCGCTATTTACTGGTGTATCTGGTCATTTTAATTGCGATGGGTTGGCTGTTTAGCAAATTGCCGGGCAGTTTTTTGCCCGAAGAAGATCAAGGTTATTTCATCAATATTATTCAACTGCCGCCGGGTGCCACGCAAGAGCGCACCTTGGAAGTGCTGGCACAAGTCGAGAAATATTATCTCGATCAAAAAGAAGTACAACACGCGATTGGCGTGCTGGGGTTTTCATTTTTTGGACGCGGGCAAAATGCCGCGATTGTATTCGTGCGACTCAAGGAATGGGATGAGCGTCCCGCGCCGGAAAGTTCGTCCATCGCGCTGGTGCGGCAGGCCAATATGAAGCTGGCTAAAATTAAACAGGCGATGATTTTTGCCATCAATCCGCCGCCGATTCCCGAATTGGGGGCAGTGGGCGGCTTCGATTTTCGTCTGCAAGATCGCGGCGGCATGGGGCGCGAAAAATTGCTAGAGGCACGCAATATGGCACTCGGTTTGGCCGCGCAAAATCCGGTGTTGGCAGGCGTGCGCCCGGAAGGGCAAGAAGCCGGAACGCAAGTGTTGCTCGACATTGATCGCCTAAAAGCAGAGGCGATGGGCGTGTCGATTGCCGACCTCAATGAAACCATGCAATCACTATTGGGCGTGGCTTACATTAACGACTTCGTGCGACAAGGGCGCGTGCTGCGCGTGCAAATGCAGGCCGAATCGGACACGCGCCGCACGCCGCAAGACCTATTAAAAATATCGGTACGCAATAACCAAGGTGGCATGGTGCAGTTAGCGGAAATTGCCACCGCACGCTGGGTCTCCGGCTCGCCCAAGTTAGATCGCTACAACGGTATGCCCGCCATGAAAATTTCCGGCGGCGCGGCACCTGGCCGCAGCAGCGGTGAAGTGGTGGCAGCGATGGAAGAAATCGCGAAAAAATTACCCGCCGGATTCGGCTTCGAGTGGTCGGGAATTTCATATGAAGAACGGCAATCGGGCGCGCAAGCACCGCTGCTATTCGCCATCTCGCTCATCGTGGTGTTTCTGTGCCTGGCAGCATTGTATGAGAGTTGGGCGATTCCCTTTGCGGTGTTGTTAGTCGTGCCACTGGGCGTGTTCGGCGCGGTGCTGGCCGTCACCTTGCGCGGCTTGCCCAACGATGTGTATTTCAAAGTCGGGCTAATCGCCATCATCGGTTTATCTTCTAAAAATGCTATTTTAATAATCGAATTTGCGCGCCGCTTGCAAGACCAGGGTATGAGCGCGATTGACGCCACGTTGGAAGCGTGTCGGTTGCGTTTTCGCCCGATTTTAATGACCTCGATTGCGTTTATTGCAGGCGTGCTGCCGCTGGCAATTTCTACCGGCGCAGGCGCGCAAAGCCGCCATGCCATTGGTACTGGCGTGATGGGTGGGATGATCGCCGCAACCGTGTTGGCAGTATTTTTAGTGCCGCTGTTCTTTGTCGTTGTGCGCCGAATTTTCCCCGGACATGCGCGCACGCACGTTGCGCCACGGGAGGAAAGCCCGTATGAAAAATCGTAGGGTTGATATGAAATCACTGGCCAGTGCACCGCCCATTATGCTAATTATTTTCTTGGCATCCTGCACTATGATGCCGGACTACGAGCGGCCTGCCGCGCCTGTTTCAGCGGCGTGGCCGAATAATTTTAGCTCGCCTGTTGCCGTGCAAGACATTGCCGCCATGCGGGTTGCAGCCGATAAAAAAATCGTGGAGTGGAAGCATTATTTTCCTGATCCGCGTTTGCAAACGCTGATCGCTACCGCGTTGGAAAATAATCGCGACCTGCGAATTGCCACCAGCCGTATCGAGGAAGCGCGCGCCCTATACGGCATTCAGCGTGCTGATTTTTCCCCTAATATAAATCTGAATGCCACGCAAAATTCCTCACGCACGCCTGCTGCCATCGCTAATTCTGGCAATAATGCAGTTAGTCGCCGAAGCGATGTGAATGTGGGTTTTATCTCGTATGAGCTAGACTTCTGGGGGCGCGTGCGTAGCCTAAATGCCTTTTCCAAAGCCAGTTACCTCGCCACAGAAAATGCTCAACGCGCATTTAAATTTTCCTTAATTGCGGATGTTGCCAACGCTTATTTGTCGTTGGTCGAACTGCGCGAGCGCACCGAGTTGACGCGTGCCACAGCCAGCGCGCGTGCCGAAACCAAGACGCTTATTTCACGTCGCCGTGAACTGGGTGTGTCGGGCGAATTAGATTATTTGCAAGCGGAGGGTTCGTATCAAAGCGCGCTGGCGGAGCTGGCAAATTTAGAGCGACAGCAAGCGGCAGCCGAAAATTTATTGAGCTTATTGGTAGGACAATCTATAGATCAAATAAAAGATTTACCCGTAGGCCGCAGCTTGGCCGAGCAAGGGATTATGCCCGACATGTTGGCGGGACTGCCTGCCGAAACTTTGCTGCAACGCCCTGATGTGGTCGCCGCAGAGCAACGGCTGATTGCCGCTAACGCCAATATCGGCGCGGCGCGTGCAGCATTTTTCCCGCGCATTGCACTCACTGGAAATGTTGGGTTCGCCAGTCGTGATCTGAGTGGATTATTTGATTCCGGCAGCGGTGCGTGGAGCTTTCAGCCGCTCATCAGCCTGCCATTATTCAGCGGCGGACGCGGCACGGCCAATGTAGATTTAGCCCACGCGCGTAAAATTATCGCCATTGCTGAGTATGAAAAAACTATCCAACTCGCCTTCCGCGAAGTGGCCGATTTACTCAACGCCAGCGAAACACTCGCCCGCCAACTTACCGCGCAATCCGCCAACGCTGCGGCGCAAAAACAAAGATTGCGTTTAGTCGAGGCGCGCTTTGCAGCAGGCGTGGCTAACCACCTCGACGTGCTAGACGCGCAGCGCGAAGCCTATGCCGCCGAGCAAGGAGAAGCGCAAGTGCGGCGTAGCTGGCTGTCGGCTGCGACGCAATTATTTAAAGCCTTGGCAGGTAATTTCAGTTTGTAATAATTTGTTACAGTAAAAATTTACCCTCTCATCGCCATACGGCACCGCTCCAAAAATCACGCTTAATCTATCAAATTCCCCCCGTTGCTTAAAATGCTAGGACTGATTACAATGATTTCATTGCAATCACTTTGGAGGTAATCATGGCCAGCATAACGATTAGAAGTTTGGATGACAAACTTAAGGAGATGTTGCGCCTGCAAGCCGCGCAGAACGGGCATTCTATGGAGCAAGAGGTGCGCGAGATTCTGTATAAATCCGTCATGCCTGCGCAAGATGAGGTGGGTTTCGCGCATCGGATCAATCAGCGTTTCGCCGTTTATAAGGTTGAGGCACTGCCCATCCCTGCTCGCAAAGCCAGCCGCAAGCCACCAAAATTAAAGAAATAAAATCATAAATGTCAGGCTTTTTGCTGGATACAAATGTGGTGTCAGAGCTAATGCGCCCGCGCCCAGACGCGGCGGTGTTGGCGTGGTTTGAGGCAGAGGCGCAAGCCTCGTTTTTTATCAGCACCATCACTCAGGCAGAAATTTTTTTAGGCATTGCACTGCTGCCTACAGGCAGGCGTAGAGCCGCACTGGCAGCTTCAGCAGAAGAAATGTTCCAAGTCGAATTTGCTAACCGCTGCTTACCATTTGCACACCACGCAGCGCGGGAATACGCCTTGCTAGTGGCGGCGCGCATCAAAATCGGCAAACCCATTTCGACCGAAGACGCGCAAATAGCCGCCACGGCCATCTATCATCGACTGCAATTGGTAACCCGCAACACCAAAGATTTCGGACATGTTGAAGGATTGGAATTAATCAATCCGTGGTTGTAATTCAACTTAAATTTTGCTGAAAACTTTAATGCGGCATCGTAATATAACGCATCAGTTTATTATCTGAATAGTGATGAAAAAAATTTCTATATTGTTTGTGTGCATGGGCAACATTTGTCGCTCGCCAACGGCGGAGGCGGTGTTTCACCATCAGGTTCAGGCGGCAGGGTTGCAGCATTTAATCGCGACAGATTCGGTTGGGACGCACGATTATCACATCGGCTCGCCACCCGATGAACGCTCGCAGGCGGCGGCGCGTTTGCGTGGCTATGACATGAGCCGGTTGCGAGGTCGTCAAGTGGCTGTGGCAGATTTTGCGACGTTTGATTTTATTTTGGCAATGGATAATTACAACCTATCGCTGCTGCAAAAAAAGTGTCCTGCTGAGCATTTACACAAGCTGGGCTTGTTCATGGAACACAGCGAAAGTTTTTCAGAACGCGAAGTCCCCGATCCTTACTATGGCGGCGATCAGGGATTTAATCAGGTGTTGGATATGGTGGAGGACGCGGCGCAGGGCTTGTTGCGGAAGCTGTCTGCCCACGCTGAGAAAAGTTAAGCGTTGAGCTGTTGCAAATCCCATCTAGGTTTCACATTAAAACGATAACCAAACTTCACCTCTTGCCCGTTGTTTTGCTGTAGGCGAAAACGCAACGCGGCGGCATAGGCGATCATCGCGCCGTTGTCGGTGCAAAATTCCAGCGCGGGGTAGAACGCGCGAAAATTTCCTTTGGTTGCGGCAGCGTTTAATTGTTCGCGCAATGGTTGGTTTGCGCCCACGCCGCCTGCTACGACGAGTTGTTTTAGGCCAGTTTGTTTCAGCGCGGCTAGGGCTTTGCTGGCGAGTACATCGACGATGGCTTGTTGAGTGGCGTGGGCGATGTCGGCGCGAGTTTGGTCGTCTACGCTGCTCTCGTTTAGAGCTTTGTCATTTGAAATTTGTTCGGAGCGTGTGTGTTGTCTCGTGAGTGTAAGCACCGCCGTTTTCAGCCCGCTAAAACTAAAATTTAAATTGCCGCTATGCAACATTGGGCGCGGTAAATTAAACCGTCCCGCATGTCCACGCTGCGCCAGCTTGGATAACGCTGGGCCGCCGGGATAATCTAGCCCCAGCAATTTCGCGCTTTTATCGAAGGCTTCGCCCGC
>JANONT010000130.1:0-1767 GCA_031420955.1 Candidatus Nitrotoga sp.
CGCACGGGCGTATATGCGCCATCGCGGGTGACGGCGGCTTGGCTCCAATTCATCGCGTAAGTGTCGCCACGGTAACGCGCGAGATGATTCCAGATGACTTCCATGCCGTCTTGCGGGATGGGAAAGGGAATGCCACCCGTCGTGCCGCTAATGCCGTTGCCGCCCGCTTTCAAACTGGCGCGGATGGCATTCGCCACCGTTTCGTCATAATGCCCTTGTGGAAAAGACGCGCTGCGCCGCGAGGGATAAACATACATTTCCCAGCTTGGATATTTTTTCAGCAAAGCCATTTGTCCGGGCGTGAGGTTGTCCTTGTATTGCTCCATGTTGGCGGCGGTAATGACGAACAGCATTTTGTCATCCGTATACGGGTCGGCGTAATGCTGGCCTGTTTTGTGAGGAACAGGCGGCTTGGTTAAACCGCCCGTCCATGCGGGAATCGTTTGTGCGGCATTGCCCGCAGCTTCTGCACCCATCACGGTGAGGCTGCTGCCTAATTTTTTTGCCTCGTCTGCGGACACGGCGGCCAAGGCAGGGGCAGATAAAGTGGTTAGCGTAAATAGCGCAGCCAGGGTGAGTCGAGAGTAGGGCGAAGTTAATTTATTTTTCATCATGATTGATTCTCCTGTTTATTCTTTTGAGTGATCGTGTGATGTGTTGAGTTAATTATGTTGAGTAAATTTCATGGGCGCGCGCTCAAAACGCATAGCTGACATTCAGCGAAAGAAAGTCGCGGTCTATAAGCGGGTTTGAGCTCGAAGCGTAGGTGGCGGGTTGGCCTGCTGGAACGGCAGCAGGATCAGTACCCGCATAAGTTTTGCCACCAAAAAATGCGGTGTATGAAATGTCCGCTTGCCAATTTTGGCGGAAATTCATGCCTAGACCCAATGTGGCGGTTTTCACGCCTTCATTAAAGGTCGGGCTGACTCCGCGCACGTCATGTGCAAAAGCTAAGCGCGGTGACAGGGTTGCGCCAAAAACTGCATCGGGGAAATCCATGCGCCCAGTCAAGCGATACCCCCAAGATGTGCTGGTCATGAAGCCGTCAGTGGAATTTGAGCCGAAAGCCGTGGAGTTGTTGGAGCCGACTTGCGGCAGATGCACGCCCGCACCTGCAAACTTGAGATTATCTGGCAAATTGAGATACGTAAAGCCGACTTCGCCCAAGGTAATGAGTTGCTCGGCACCCAAGGTCGGGCCGAACGCTTTGGTGGCCGTGACTTGGGTCTGGTGCATTTGTACGCGGCGGTAGCCGGAGATTTCAGTACCATAGGGTACGGCATTGGCTGTGGCACGATCGGTGCTGGTCTGTTGATTACCTAATCCTAACGCGGCTAACAGTAGTTCAGCCGAGGGGAGTTGTATGGGCTGATTCGGACGATAAGAATATTCACCTTGCAGCGCAATGCCGACTGGGCCTTCGGTATTAAAACTCAAGCCATATAGATTAATGTCTTCGGGGTATTCGACAAAATAAGAACCCGCTCCCCCCTGTGAAGCAGCACTTAAACAAGCGGCATTAGTGGAGTTAAGTGCAGATATTCCGGTTGCCTGAGCAACTGTTAATCCAGGATTATTAACTACCAAAGCTGTAATGTTAGCCGCAGTATGTAGCCCGCCAAATGAAGGCACGTTAAATACCGAGCAGCCAGCAGGGACAGTGAAGGTGGGGATTGATGCATTATTTAGAGCTGTAATTTCACCTGCTGCTAGAGGCCTCGCTATCGTCCCACCTGGTGCTGTTACTCCACCCCGCTTGCCCGAAAC
>JANONT010000131.1:0-3263 GCA_031420955.1 Candidatus Nitrotoga sp.
TTCGGACACACACAACAATTATGGTTGGTTTCTCTGCCAGCGCGGCAAAGAGCTAGACTCGGTGACACATTTCTTAGCTGCCGTTAAAAATCCGCTGTAAAGAACGCCAGAAAAGGCTTATCTGAATGCGGGCTTATGTTCTAAAAAAGGCGGCAACACCAAGGCGGCGGATGAGTATTTACGTAAAGCCTTGGCTTTCCGCTCAGACATCCCCGAAGCGTTGTTGGGTCTTTCTGAAATCAACTATACCAATGGCAATTATGCGAGCGCAAAAAGTTACTTTCAACATTTTATGCAAAGGCATGCGGCGAGTGCCACCGCTACCAACTTGTGGATGGCCGTGCACATAGAACGCAAGCTGAATGACAAAGTGGCCGAAAATAATTACGCCATGCAGTTGCGTAAGCGTTTCCCCAATGCACGCGAAACTCAATTATTGCAGAGCGGTAAGTAATGGACGATCAAGCCAATATTGCTGCGGATGAGCCCAACTCCTTGGCGCAAATAGCCAGCGCGGGAGCGCGGTTGCGCGAGGCGCGGGAGCGTGCGGGATTAAAAGTCGCAGATGTGGCCAGCCACCTCAAATTTGCGCCGCGCCAAGTTGAAGCTTTAGAAGCGGGCGATTTGAGTCAGTTGCCGGAAATGCCCTTTGTGCGCGGGTTTGTTCGCAGTTATGCCAAGCTTTTGCAAATTGATTCCACGCCATTGTTAGCGGCCTTGCCCGACGCGCCTGCGCGCATGGTTACCACACCCATGGTTAGCATGAGCAAAGAAGTGCCTTTCCCTGGGATATACGCCGCGCGTAAAAATAATATTGTGTGGTTGGCTGCGGGCTTGGGGGTAGCAGTAACCTTAGGTTTATTTGTTTGGTTTAGCAGCAGCTCGCAGCCATCGCCCAAATCAAAAATAGTCAATGTTACTTTGCCACCCGTGGTGAGCACGAGTCCTGTTGCAGTGAATACACCGGTATTGTCAACTGATGTAGGTAAGGCAATTTTGCCCGCCGCTGAGAAGCCAGAGCCATTAAAATCAGCACCAGCAAATCCAGTGCCAGCAAATCCAGTGCCAGAAAATCCAGTACCAGCAAAAACGCCAACCGCTGCGCCTGTGATAAAAGTAGAGCCGCGTCCTCCCGTCATATCCGGTGTTTCAATACCCACAACCAATACTCTGGCCACAAACATTGCTAAGCCGAACGTTTCAGCATCTACCACGCCCACCGCACAAACAAGTATTAAGCCAGCCAGTGACGTTGCTGCCCCCCCCAAACGACCCGCAGCGATACACCTTGTGTTTGATGAAGACGCGTGGGTAGAGATTATGGATAAGGATGGCACAGTGGTCATGGCGCAGCTTAATTTGGCGGGCAGCAAACGCCGCGTTTTTAGCGACAATCCGCCTTACACTGCGGTGATCGGCAATGCAGAGAAGGTGCAACTCACTTACAAGGGCAAGCCGATTGATCTTGCCCCGTTCAATAGGGCCGGAGTGGCGCGCCTGACGTTGGAATAAATGATGAGCCAGAATTTAATCACGCGCCGCACCACGCAGCGTGTCATGGTTGATGGCATTGCCATTGGCGGTGGCGCGCCCATCGTCGTGCAATCCATGACTAACACCGACACCGTGGATGCAAAAGGCACCGCGCAACAAGTGTTTGAGCTGGCGCAAGCGGGCTCTGAGTTGGTCCGTATTACCGTTAACACACCAGAAGCTGCCGCTCAAGTTCCCGCTATTCGCACCTATCTCGATAAAATGAATTGCGCCGTGCCGCTCATCGGTGATTTTCATTACAACGGTCATCGCCTACTCACAGACTTCCCCGAATGTGCAAAAGTATTGGGCGGCTATCGTATTAACCCCGGCAATGTCGGTCGCCACCGCAAGGGCGAAGACCAATTTGCCATGATGATAGACGCGGCATGTCGCAACAATAAACCCGTGCGCATCGGGGTCAACTGGGGCAGCTTAGATCAAGATTTAATCGTGCGCATGATGGATGCCAACGCCAAATTATCCCAGCCGCAAGATGCCGCCGCTGTCATGCGTGAGGCGTTAATTGTATCGGCACTGGATAGTGCCCGCCGCGCTGAAGAATTGGGCTTAGCGCATGATCGAATCGTGTTGTCGTGCAAGGTGAGCGAAGTGCAAAGTTTGATTGCGGTGTACCGCGAATTAGCCAAACGCTGCGACTATCCGCTACACCTCGGTTTGACCGAAGCGGGCATGGGCTCAAAAGGGATCGTCGCTTCTACTGCTGCGCTGGCCGTGCTGTTGCAAGAAGGTATAGGTGACACCATACGCATTTCACTCACCCCCGAACCCGGTGGAGATCGCACCCAAGAAGTCATCGTCGCGCAAGAAATTTTACAAACGATGGGCTTGCGTGCCTTCACGCCTATGGTCATTGCTTGCCCCGGTTGTGGGCGCACCACCAGCACTTTGTTTCAAGAACTCGCACAAAATATTCAGTCCTATTTACGCGCACAAATGCAAGTCTGGCGCGAGCAATATGTCGGCGCAGAAGAAATGAACGTCGCCGTTATGGGCTGCATAGTCAATGGCCCCGGTGAGAGCAAAATGGCGAACATCGGCATCAGTCTGCCCGGCAGTGGCGAGAACCCAGCCGCACCGGTTTATGTGGATGGCGAAAAAATCACCACACTGCGCGGCGCGAATATTGCTGATGAATTTAAATTAATTGTCGATGAATATGTGGCGCGCAAATACGCCAAGCGCACGACTACCGTATAAATAATAATGAGCCACCCCCCCCTACAAGCCGTGCGTGGCATGAACGATATTTTGCCGGACGAGGCCATGCACTGGCTGTGGTTTGAAGACGCCGTGCGCGAGTGGTTAGAGCAATACGGCTATCGCAATATTCGGATGCCTTTGCTAGAGCCGACTGCGTTATTCAAGCGGGCGATTGGCGATGTCACCGACATAGTCGAAAAAGAAATGTACAGTTTTGAAGATGCGTTAAATGGCGACCATCTTACCCTGCGTCCAGAAGGCACGGCCTCGTGCGTGCGCGCTGCCTTGCAACATAATTTACTGTACAACGCGCCGCAGCGTTTGTATTACAGCGGCGCGATGTTTCGCCATGAGCGTCCGCAAAAAGGCCGCTATCGCCAGTTTCATCAAATCGGCGTGGAAGCGTTAGGTTTTGCCGGGCCGGATATAGATGCCGAACACATTGTGATGTGCGCGCGTTTGTGGCGTAAATTGGGTTTGCGCGATATTACCTTGCAGTTAAATAC
>JANONT010000132.1:0-1500 GCA_031420955.1 Candidatus Nitrotoga sp.
GCCCGCAGCTCCGTAAAACTATCCAACAAAGCCAGCGGTTGCAGCGCGCTTAAATGATGCTTGGGATGTGCGCCGTATGTTACCCCCAACGCGCTCACTCCAGCACTTTTTGCCATATTCAAATCATGCGTGGTATCGCCTATCATCAAGACGCGGTGAGCGGTGATGCCCAACTCATTCATAATCTCTAATAACATTGCCGGGTGCGGCTTGGAGTGCGTTTCATCAGCCGTTCGCGAAGCGTGAAAATAAGATTGCAATCCACACGCTTGCATCGCTCGATTCAAACCATGCCGTGTTTTACCCGTAGCCACCGCCAGACTATAGCCTTGGCTATGTAATTCAGCGATAGTCTCGGCGGCATCGGTGAAAAGTGGCATGGCGTTTTCCTGCGAAAGGAAATGGTGTCGATAGCGTTTTACGAACGCGTCGTACCCCGCCGCCGTCAAGCTCGGCACAGCATGGTTCAAAGCCTGTTGCAGCCCCAAACCGATTACATGCCGCGCGGTCTCATCCGTCGGCACGGGTAAATCCAAATCGCGGCACGCCGCCTGAATCGAGCCTGAAATTACAGCGGTAGAATCCATTACCGTGCCATCCCAATCAAACACAATCAAATCATACTGTTTTGCCATTTTTTATTTGCTCAAGCCACTAAAAGTTAAGGCGCGAATATTAACATTTTTAGATTATTACTTTGCTATTGCCCATAATGCCGCCATGAAAACACAAACGACTCAATGGCTACTCTATTGCCGCCCTGGATTTGAATCTGAATGCGTACAAGAATCCAACGCGCAACAATTGGAAGCGCGACCCAATAGTGGTTTTGTCTTGATACAAGGCAAACCGCGCTTGGATTTTTCGCAACTGATATTTGCGCGGCAACTGATCGCGGTGCATCACGCTATCGCCGATCTACCGCAACGTGACCGGCTCACCCCCTTGCTGCAAGCCATTGCCGACATGGCCGACGCGCCGAAACAATTTGGCGCGCTGTGGCTGGAAACGCCGGATACCAATGATGGCAAAACGCTGTCCAGCTTTACGCGCCGCTTTCAGCCCCTACTGGAAGCAGCATTATCCGATGTGGGCAGATTAGTCGATGACCCCAAGTTGCCGCGCCTGCATCTATTTTTCGCCGACCAAAATCGTGCCGTTATTGGCATCAGCCATCCGCACAATAGCGCGCCGTGGCCGATGGGTATTTTGCGCCAAAAAATGCCGCACGATGCACCCAGCCGCTCTTACTTAAAATTAGCGGAGGCTTTGGCCTTATTTTTGGATGCGGCTGAACAAAAAAAATGGCTCACACCCGGCATGACAGCGGTGGATTTAGGCGCGGCACCTGGCGGCTGGACATGGAATTTAGTGCAGCGCGGGCTGAAAGTCACCGCTATCGACAATGGCCCGATGAAAGGCGCGGCAGAAAATCATCCCGCCATCAAACATTTGCGCCAAGATGGTTTCCGCTACCGCCCCACTCGCCCAGTTGATTGG
>JANONT010000133.1:0-5461 GCA_031420955.1 Candidatus Nitrotoga sp.
TTTAATTTTTGGAATTATAGGCGGCGGCTTGTATGGTTTTTTTTATATCTGGAAACGCAGCAGAAAAGTGCAAAATGCGATGGACAGAATCATGCTCAAGCTGCCGATCTTTGGCCCCGTCATACGCAAGGCATCTATCGCTCGGTGGACACGCACGCTGGCGACCATGTTTGCGGCAGGCGTGCCATTGGTCGAGGCATTAACTTCAGTCGCGGGAGCGGCGGGTAATGTGGTCTATTACGATGCCACTAAAATCATTCAACGCGAGGTGACGCAGGGCGGCACGCTCACCGCCGCCATGCAGGGCGTAGGCGTGTTCCCTTCGATGGTGCTGCAAATGGTCGCAATTGGGGAAGAGGCCGGTTCGCTAGATGGCATGTTAAATAAAGTGGCTGATTTTTTTGAGGCAGAAGTTGATGATGCCGTGGCTGCATTAGCCAGCTTGATGGAGCCGATTATCATGGTGGTGTTGGGTACGCTCATCGGCGGCATGGTGGTGGCAATGTATTTGCCGATATTCAAAATGGGTCAGGCAGTGGGCTAAGCTGGTTGCGCCAGCTCAATATATCCGCTAACCGCCTCCTCTTTTTAATACCAAGCTACCATGACATTATTCATCGAGTTATTACAGCATTCACCCCTATTTTTTATTATTTTGTGCGGCGTGCTGGGGTTCATGGTGGGCAGTTTTTTGAATGTGGTGATTCATCGCATGCCGATTATGATGGAGCGCGAGTGGCGCGCCCAGTGCGCGGAGCTCAACGCGGGCAACACCGCTACAGGCCCGGCGAAACATATCAGCACAGATCGTTACAATTTAATTGCCCCCCGTTCTGCTTGCCCGCACTGCGGCCATAAAATTGGCGCGCTTGAAAACATCCCCGTTATCAGCTATCTATTTTTACGCGGCAAATGTAAAAGTTGCGCCGCGCCCATCTCGGTACGTTATCCCATCGTAGAGGCACTATGCGGGCTGTTGAGCGGCTACGTCGCCTGGCATTTTGGTTTTGGCCTTGCCGCATTCGCAGCTTTATTATTTGTGTGGATGCTGATCGCGCTAACCTTTATTGATTTTGATACGCAACTCCTTCCAGACGATATTACCTTGCCACTTTTGTGGTTGGGATTGATGTTTAATCTCGCTAATACGTTTACCGATTTACCCAGTGCCGTAGTGGGTGCGGTTATCGGTTACCTCACGTTGTGGAGCGTGTACTGGTTATTCAAACTGGCTACGGGTAAAGAGGGAATGGGCTATGGCGATTTCAAATTGCTGGCCGCATTGGGTGCCTGGCTCGGCTGGCAAATGTTGCCGTTAATGATCTTACTGTCCTCGGTAGTGGGTGCAGTGGTCGGTATCACCTTGATGATCATATTGCGCCAGGGGCGCAACGTACCCATTCCATTCGGACCTTACCTCGCTGGAGGCGGGCTAATTGCCTTGTTTTGGGGGCAGCCACTGACGCAAGCGTATTTGAAAATACTGGCTGTGCCATGACGGCCAATGAAAAACTAGCGGTTGGTTTAACGGGCGGCATAGGCAGCGGCAAGAGCACCGTAGCAAATTTGTTTGCTGAATGCGGTGCGCGCATTATTGATAGCGATGTCATTGCGCGAGCGTTAACACAAGCAGACGGTGCTGCGATTACGCCAATATGCGAGGCATTTGGTGATGAATATATAGATGCTAATGGCGCGCTCAATCGCGCAGCCATGCGGCAAAAAATATTTACTGACTCTGCCGCGAAGCTAACGTTAGAAGCCATTCTGCACCCTTTAATTCACGCACAGATGTTGGCGAAAATGGCAGAAAAAGATGCCATGCCTTATCGTATTTTAGTCGTGCCATTATTATTCGAAACCACCATCTTCCGCGCAATGGCGCACCAAACCTTGATGGTAGGCTGCTCAGAAGCCCTGCAAATAGCGCGCGTCATGCAACGCGACGGCATAGACGAGCAAACCGTGCGCCGCATTATTGCCGCACAAATGCCACGGGACGAGCGGCTAAAAAATGCAGATTACATCATCCAAAACGACAGCACCTTAGCTGATCTGCGTAAGCAGGTAGATCAACTACATCAATATTTTTTAAGGAAATGATTGACGATATACATTGACCGCAATATATTGTGCACACTTGTAAAAACGCCTTTTGGAAAACAAGCCTTTCAACATAAAGCTCTATCAAATATATAACCGAGCCAGGCATGGTAATTAGTTATGACTTTCCTCTGAACGAACGCATACGCACATTACTGCGCTTGGAGGGGCTATACGAAAAAATTAATCACTTCATTGAGCAGCCCAACGCGATCGATCACCAAGCGGCGTTAAATGTGCTTTTTGAAATTCTCGATGTAACGGGGCGCTCCGACCTCAAGCCCGATTTACTGCAAGAGCTAGAGCGACAAAAACGCCAACTGGCGACGCTGCGCGACAACCCCGAAATTTCCGAAACCGCCTTAGCCGCGCTGTTAAATGAAATCGAAAACGTCAGCGCGCGACTGCTGGGTACGGGCGGCAAATTAGGCCAGCACCTGCGCGACAACGAATGGCTTATGGGCATCAAACAGCGCGCTAACATTCCAGGCGGCACTTGCGAATTTGATTTACCTTCCTATCATTATTGGCTCAACCAAGACACCGCGTTTCGTCGCACCTATCTGAAAGATTGCCTCGCTCCGCTATTGCCTATTCGCGATGCGTTACTCATATTGTTAAAACTGCTACGCGAAAATGGTAGGCTATTTAACTTCACTGCAACGCAAGGAAGCTTTCAACAACCGCAAGGTGGGCGCGTCGCGCACATGTTGCGGGTCAGCTTAGATAATGTTCTGCCTTGCGTGCCAGAAGTCAGCGCGAATAAATATGTGCTCAATATTCGCTTCGTCGCGGCCAACTACTCCGCTAAGAGCATCACATGCGAACGCGATATTACGTTCGAGCTTACGTTTTGTGCTTTGTAGGTTTGATTGATCTGTGCATCCCGCCTAATGGTTAGCGTACGGCACAATTTATAAAAGAAAGTAAAGTGAGCGGATACATCAGGCTAATGTTGACACTTGTTGCGTTGCTAACAATGGGAGGCTGCGCGACTAATGCTGAGCTCAATAATACCCCCAGAGATATTTCTGAGTTCACCAAAGAAAAACCTTATTTGGAAAGCAAATACTCGGATATTGCTAAATACGATAGGGTGTTTGGATCGCCAGATGACGCACCATCCGTGCAAAGGTTGGAAGAAATATGGGGTAAGCCCAGCAAGCAAGAAAAAAGATGGGTGGAGTATATTTTTGGCTGGGGATTAAGCATAGGCTTTGTTGTAACTGGGTATGTGTCTTATCCGGTGCTTGCAATTGTGCATATGATGGCACCTTACCCGCAGGAAAAATACATATGGGTAAAAGGAGATTATGAAATTGCAGCTTCAGGGCGAAGTGAGATGTTTACTCGTTATGAGGATAGGATTCATAGCTGGGAATGGAAAAAAATAGAAAATAAAGAAAATTCGGCAATCAATCCTCATCGGCAATCCGTTGATCCGCTCATGCTCAAGAGTGTGTCGGTCGAGCAACCCTTCCCATTTTGATATTATTTCTTACATATCAATCAATAACCAAGAATGAAAAAACCGATCGAAGTGGCCTGCCCGCAGTGCGGCAACAAAGTGTTGTGGAGCACAGATAATCGCTATCGCCCATTTTGTAGCGAGCGTTGCAAGCTGATGGATTTAGGACAGTGGGCGACTGGGGGCTACAGCATTCCCGTGGCAGAAGACGCTATTGCTGAAGATTTTGTGGCAGAAAATTTGCCGCATTCTGATTTATAAAGCGGTTTAGTTCGAGCTTAGCGCAGCAAATTTGTCATTGTTTAAGAGCATGACAAATGAGCTCGAAATTCTATTTGTCCAGTGTAATAGTTCATTTGTTTTATGGGATCAACGCGCTAACCGCAGCTACCCGTGCTTCATACAGACGCGTTGCAATTTGGTTGCTGTCCGTGCATTGTTTGGCAATCTCCCCCGCGTTCACACTTTGTGCGGCTTGCAGCGCGCGCAATAAATATGCTGCTTGCGGATAGTCATCTTGCTCATGCCCAGTGCGGCCTCGTGCATCAGCGGCGCAGGCTTGCAGTACCAACTCAAAACGTTCGGGTCTGCGCCAGGCATCGCAACTTTGAAATAGCCGCACGATTGTTTCCGAGCGCAACTCTTGTGCGCGATGTATGTCTCCATGATAGCGCGCCACTAACATTCCCAAATCGCGGCAATCGGCAGGTACGCGTAGCCGCTCGCATACAGCGCGTAGTAAATCGACACTGCGCGCTTCGTGGCCGATATGGCGCGGCAAAATATGCGCGGGTGTGTTGCCCTTGCCCAAGTCGTGGGTCAACGCGGCAAAACGTACTTCAAGTGGGTAACCATACAGTGCGGCATCTTCCAGCACCAACATGGTGTGTACGCCGCAATCAATTTCAGGATGATGTTTCGGCGGTTGCGGCACGCCAAATAGCGCGTCGACTTCGGGCAATATTTTTTTTAACGCGCCGCATTCGCGCAAGGTAATAAAAAATCGGGAGGGCCATTTTTCCATGAGACCGCGTGCCAGCTCCTGCCACACGCGCTCTGGCACGAGCGCATCCACCTCGCCGTTGCTGACCATGTCACGCATTAACGCTAAAGTTTCTGGGGCGATGCTGAACCCCGTGCGCGCCACAAAACGTGCGGCGCGCAAAATACGCACGGGGTCCTCGCTGAAGGCGGGGCTGACGTGACGCAAAATTTTGGCACGTAAATCAGCCAGGCCATGATGAGGATCAATCAAGTCGCCCTTGGCATCTTGTGCGATGGCGTTAATGGTGAAGTCGCGCCGCAGCAAATCTTGCTCTAGCGTGACATCGGCGGCGGCGAAAATGCTAAAGCCTTTATAGCCGCGCGCCACTTTACGCTCGGTGCGAGCCAGCGCATATTCTTCGTGCGTTTGGGGGTGGAGGAATACGGGGAAGTCTTTGCCGACAGGCTTGAAGCCGCGCGCCACCATGTCCTCCGGCGTGCTGCCTACTACTACCCAATCGCGGTCTTGCACGGGCAGACCCAACAACTGGTCGCGCACTGCACCGCCTACACAATAAATTTTGAGGGGCTCAGTCATCGTGATGGACGAATTATTGTACAACCATACCTAGGGGTTTTTCTGCGTCCGTCATTGATTCTACGGCAACCTCTGCTGCTGCCACAACGCCTAAACGTTGCTTCAGCTGCATGGGCGAGTGACCAAAAAGTTTGGCGTAATAAACGGTGTTGTTCATCACTTTTTTTACATATTGGCGTGTTTCGTCAAAGGGTATTGTTTCAATATAAATCGCGCCTTCTAGCGTGTGTTTTGCGCGCCACTTACGCGCCCGATTAGGCCCTGCGTTATAGGCGGCAGAGGCCAGTACGGGGCTGTCGTCGAGTGAG
>JANONT010000134.1:0-3626 GCA_031420955.1 Candidatus Nitrotoga sp.
GGCTTTAGTGACCCCCAGTAGGTTAATGAGATAACCAAGCAATGCTATTCCGTTTTTTCCGCTATACAATGGCACCGATACCCTACCGAAGAGATTCCGATGACCACCACGGAAAGTCAGATTGAAAAAGACTTTATTGAGAAGCTATCGATGGAGCGAATCGAGGAGGAAGGCTACAACCTGAATATCTCTCGCTATATCAGCACGGCCATGGCGGAGGAGGAAATCGGGCTTGGCGCGGTGCATGGGGAGCTGGAGACACTGGAGAAACAGATCAATGAAGCTATCGAAAAACACAACGGATTCCTCAAGGAGCTAGGGTTGCCGCTGTTGCCCTAGCTCTGGCGAGTGTTGTAAAACATAAGGCCTGCCAAACGTTAGTAGCTTGCATTCGATTCGGATTCACTCTGTGAATTACACGATGAAATCTAAAATTATTTCTCTATCTGACCTCTCTACCCTGCAAGACTACGACCCAAATGCGATGTCGGTGGTGCAAGCGCGTGCGTTTATTCAGCAGTTTTTAAACCCCATTGCTGAGCAAGAAATTGTGCCGTTGCACACCGCGTTGCAACGCACCTTGGCCTGCGATGTGCTTGCCCCCATGCCCGTGCCGCCGCACGATTATTCCGCGATGGATGGCTATGCGCTGCGCGTTGTTGAATTGGAACAGGCGGGCACGCAATTAAAAATTATCGGCAAAAGTTATGCGGGACATGCTTTTGCGGGCAACGTGGCGGAGGGGGAATGTGTGCGGATTATGACGGGCGCGTTGATTCCGGATGGTTGCGATAGCGTGGTGATGCAAGAGCAGGTTACCGTGGCGGGCGATAGGATTACGTTGAATAAAGCGGTGCGGGCGGGGCAAAATATTCGCCGGGCAGGGGAGGATATGCAGCAAGGTTCCATTGCTTTATCTCGCGGGCAAATTATTCGCGCTGCGGAAATGGGCGTGCTGGCTTCGTTAGGGTTAAGCGAGGTACAGGTTTACCGCAAACTGAAAGTGGCTATTTTTTCTACCGGCGATGAATTGCAGCAACCTGGAACAGCGTTAGTTGCCGGACAAATTTATGACAGCAATCGTTTTACTTTGATGGGGCTGCTGGCTGGCTTAGGCGTGGAAATATTCGATATGGGCAACATCCGCGACGACAAAGCCATCCTCAAACAAGCCATGCTGGATGCGGCACAGCAGGCAGATGTGATTATCACCAGCGGCGGGGTTTCGGTGGGCGAGGCGGACTATATCAAGCAATTATTAGCGGAAATCGGCGAGGTGGTATTTTGGAAAATTGCCATGAAACCGGGCAGGCCGCTCGCTTATGGAAAGATTAAAGCGGGCGAAAAAATCAGCAGCAGCCATTTTTTTGGATTGCCGGGTAACCCCGTTGCAGTCATGGTCACCTTCCAACAATTTGTGCGCGATGCGCTGCTAATATTAATGGGGCAAGCACTCAAACCCGCATTCACCTTGCATGCCCAGTGTACGAGCCCGATTAAAAAAGTGCCGGGGCGCACAGAGTTTCAGCGCGGCATACTCAGCCAATCAACCAGCGGCGAGTGGCTGGTGCACACCACGGGCGAGCAAGGCTCCGGCATACTCAGCTCTATGAGCCGTGCGAATTGTTTTATTGTATTAGCCACGGATCAAGGCGATGTCGCGGCGGGGAGCAGGGTGGAGGTGCAGATGATTTATTAAGAAGAGGTTGATTTAATCAACCCGTTCAGACTGAGCCCTTCGATAAATTCAGGAGAGCCTTGTCGAAGCCTTTGATTTGCATTGGCAGCATTTCGACAAGCGCAACGCGAACGGATTTAATCAGTGCCTCCTTAACTTAAGGACATTTCTCCTACCACCCGCCAAACCACCACTTGGTTTAACGTACACAGCCTCCAGCTTGCCTCTCATAGAATCTGCAGCAAGTTTACTAGCAGAAACTCAAGCACGTTTTAGTAAAAAACATCAACCCCCTCCTAGCCCAACGCGCCTATGGAATAAGCATATAGCGCCCATGTGTTGCGACTTTACTGCAAGATACACTAGCCGCTAGCCAGATCATTGCGCGTAAGCAGTGGTCAGCCCATTTACTCAATGCAATCGCTGAAGTTATATATAATGCAATCGCTGAATTTATAGTATGAGGCCACAAATGATGCAAACCGCTTACTTGAATAATGTGTTGCGACTCCCTGCTGCGGCAGTGCTGTGTTTGATTCTATTCAGTGCTTGCAGCGGCAATGCTGACCCGCCCGCCCCAGCCGATCAAACCACTTTTAACGCCGCGTTAGCTGACATAACGACCGCCGTTACTGCAGAAGATTATGTTGCAGCAGAGGCTGCATTTGTGTCTTTTGCCGCCGCCTACCCGAACAGCAGCTTGGTGGACGATGCGGCATATTATGTGGGGCGTGCCATACACGAGCGAGCACTCATTAACTTGGCACTTCCTATTCCAGTGGTGGGTACGCCGACGCTTGCAGACGCACGCACTCAATACGATAAATTAAAGAACACCAACAGCAACAAAGCCGACAACGCTCAGTTTTATATCGGCAAGACCTATTTTGATGCGCTTGATTATTCTCGAGCACTGACAGAATTCGGACTTGTACTTACTGAATACACTGCGCCTTCAGCGGGCGACGACGCGCAATATTATATTGGGCGCACCAAACACGAAATGGCACTACTGGGGCTGCCTGTTAGCACCCCATTTACACTTGCAAATGCGCGCGATGAGTACACTGCGTTAATACGCAACTATAGGCTCAGCACGCGGCGCGACGACGCGCAATAACAAAATGGCAAAACTTATTTCGATGCGCCTAGCGCGGCTAACTATGAAAAAGCAATTATAGAGCTGGAAAATGTGCTTAACATTTACTGCGCCACGGTAGTCTCTGCCTGCGACGACGCGCAATATTTCAAAGCGCGTGCTATACATGAAAAGGCGTTGCTGGCTGTCGCACCGGCCACACCTACCGCTGGACTTGAGGAAGCCCGCACCGAATATCTAAAAGTGAACACGAATTACCAGCTGAGCGGGCGGCGCGATGACGCGCAATACCAGATCGGCAGAACCTATTTTGATGTGGGTAACCTGAGTGCTGCCCTGACAGAGTTTAGTGCGGTATTAAATTCTGGTAATTACGCCACACCCTCCGTCGGTGACGATGCGCAATTTTTCAAGGCGCGCGCGATACATGGCCTAACAAATGCTAAGGTCAGCGGCTATACCTACAGCCAAGCAATCGAAGAATATCTTAAGGTGAGCCCTACAAACTATCCACGCAGCAATCGACTGGATGATGCGGTTTACCATACAGCACTGATTTATCACGATGTGCAAAATTGCGTCAACGAAAAAATTGCGATGTTGGCGTTTGTCCAAGCGTATTCACAAAGCAGCTTGGCGGCAGATGCAGGGAAGCATTTGAAGGATTTATTCAGCCTTACGCCAGTGACGCACTGCCCCGTAAGTAGTACGCCACCAGCTATTCCCGACCCTATGCTCACGCCACCACCACCACCACCACCACCACCACCACCACCGACACCGACACCGACACCCACACCCACACCGACACCGACACCGACACCCACACCCACACCGACACCGACACCG
>JANONT010000135.1:0-6004 GCA_031420955.1 Candidatus Nitrotoga sp.
CTGTTGGCTATTGATGTTTTCGCGTGCGAGTTTGTCGCGGGTTTGCGTCATGCGGAATTGATTGGCGGCCAATTCAGTGGCGTTCATGCGATCCAGCAATTGTTCTTTTACGGGAATATTTTTCCTGGCCTTGATGGCTTCGCCGCCCAGCCCGCCGTATAGGCCTTTGTAGCCCGCGTCGTGGAAGACGCCAAACATTCTGTCTTGCACGCCCGCTTGCCGCGCCGCGCCGGAGAGCATCTTGAATTCTTCCGAGGTCTGCTTGCGTAATTCGAGCCGTTCTTGGTCTGCGGCAAATTGCTCGCTGAGTTCTTGCTTGCGCGTTTGAATGGCGAAGTATTTTTGCGCGTGGGCGATTTCCGCTTTGCGCGGATCGCCGTTCTGGGCAATCAAGTAGCAGGCGAAACGGGAAAGCTGGTAGTCGTCAACTTCGCGTGCGCTGCCTGATCCAATCCCGACCATATTGCCGGCGCCGGCAAAATGGTTTTGCGGATTATTTCCCGATTGTTCGCAAGAGGTTATCGCGCGCTTGACCGCATCTTCAAAGCGCCGCCATTGGGAATAACCCAGCAACGGTTGCAGGTCGCGCGCGCTCCAATATTCGGCAGCGTGCTCATTGGTTTGCTTCAAATCCTCAAAGGATTGATCGCCAATAGTCGGCAAATTTTTCGGGGTCATGGTGTGCTCCTTGAACTCTACGAATTGGCAAGTGCGAATTTTAGCCCAAGAACAATTTATAAGCCGGATTGTCGCTTTCATCCCAATAGCGATAACCGAGATTATCGAGAAAAGTTTTGAGCAATTTTTTATCGTGCTGCGGCACTTGCATCCCGATGAGAACACGCCCGTAATCCGCGCCGTGGTTGCGGTAGTGGAACAGGCTGATGTTCCAGCCATGGTTCATGCTGTTGAGAAATTTCATCAGCGCGCCGGGGCGTTCGGGAAACTCGAAACGAAATATAATTTCATCTGTGATACCGGGCGCGTGCCCACCGACCAAGTGCCGAATATGCAGCTTAGCCATTTCGTTGTGGGTAAAATTTTGTGTGGGCAATTTTTGTTTGATCAATTTTTCGACCAAGCTATCTATTTCTTGTTGGTCTTTCACCTGCACGCCCACAAACACATGCGCTTCTTTGGCGCTCGCGTAGCGATAGTTAAATTCGGTGATGTTGCGGTTGCCCAGCAGGCTGCAAAACTTGCGGAAGCTGCCGGGTTTTTCGGGGATGTTCACCGCCAAAATAGCTTCGCGCTGTTCGCCGATTTCCGCGCGCTCGGCGACAAATCGCAGGCGATCAAAATTCATATTCGCGCCGCTGGCGATGGCCACCAGTGTTTCATTTTTTAATTTTTCACGCGCTGCATAAAGTTTCGCCCCCGCTACAGAGAGCGCGCCTGAAGGCTCTAAGGTTGATCGGGTATCTTCAAACACATCTTTGATGGCCGCACAAATCGCATCGGTATCCACCAATATCACTTCATCTACCAGCTCGCGGCAGATGCGAAAAGTTTCCACGCCGACTTGCTTAACCGCTACGCCGTCGGCAAATAATCCGACGTGCTCTAGCGTGACACGGCGTTTGTTTTTGAGCGACTGATACATCGCGTCGGAATCCACTGGCTGCACGCCAATTACTTTTATATCGGGGCGCACTTGTTTGACATAAGCGGCCACGCCCGCGATTAATCCGCCGCCGCCGATGGGCACAAAAATCGCGTGGATAGGCTGATTACGCTGGCGCAAAATCTCCATGCCGATGGTGCCTTGCCCGGCGATCACATCGGGATCATCGTAGGGATGTACGAAAGTGTAGTGATGTTTTTGCTCCAACTCCAAGGCATGCGAATACGCATCCGAATACGAATCGCCAAATAAAATAACTTTTGCACCGCGCCCCAACGCCGCCTTCACCTTGATTTGTGGCGTGGTGGTCGGCATCACGATCACCGCTTTGCAGCCCAATTTTTGCGCGGACAGTGCCACGCCCTGCGCGTGATTTCCCGCCGAGGCGGTAATCACTCCGCGCTTGAGTTGCGCCGGGGTGAGTTGCGCCATTTTGTTATACGCGCCACGCAGCTTGAACGAAAATACCGACTGCACGCCTTCTTGCTTGAGCAAAATATGGTTGCCGGTGCGTGCCGATAAGTTGGGCGCAAATTCCAAGGGACTTTCGACCGCCACGTCGTACACGCGGGCAGTGAGGATGCGTTTTAAGTAGCTTTGCATAGCAGTTCCAATGTCATATTGAAGTAAATAATTGTCGGCAAGATTAGCAGGATTTAGCGGCAACCCGAAGGGCTTCTTATGCAAGAGTTTCTAAAATCTCAATTTCCTGCAATAATCGGGGCACATAATTATAGGGTGCAAATAGACTCATGACTCAGGACGAATTAAAGCGCGCCGTGGCGCAAGCTGCCATTGCGTACATTCCGGCGGGCAGCATGGTGGGGGTGGGGACGGGCTCAACCGCTAATTTTTTTATTGACGAGCTGGCTAAAATCAAACATAAAATTCAAGGTGCGGTGGCCAGCTCAGAGGCTTCAGCCAAGCGTTTGCAGGGACATGGCATAGAGGTGCTGTCGCTGAATGAAGCGGGCGATTTGCCGGTGTATGTCGATGGCGCGGACGAAATTACGCGGCATTTGCATATGATTAAAGGCGGCGGTGGCGCATTGACGCGAGAGAAAATTGTAGCAGCGGCCAGTGCGAAATTTATTTGTCTGTGCGACGCGAGCAAGCTGGTAGATGTGCTCGGCGCGTTTCCCTTGCCGATAGAGGTGATTCCCATGGCGCGCAGCTACGTCGCGCGGCAAATCGTTGCACTGGGTGGACAACCGAAATTGCGCGAGGGTTTTACCACAGATAACGGCAATATTATTTTGGATGTATCTGGCCTACAAATATTAAATCCCGTCGAATTGGAAACTCAGTTAAACAATATCGCGGGCGTGGTGACGAACGGCTTGTTTGCGCGGCGCGGCGCGGATGTATTGTTGCTGGGCACCAAGGATGGCGTAAAAACGCTTACGCTGTAGCCCACAAAACCTGTCACATTGTTCGGGTAGTATAATTTCTTTCAACAATCACCAATGAGGCTTAACTATGGTTCCAACTGAACACACCTCGAAACAATTTGACGCTGACCTAGAAGCGGTGCGGGCGCAGGTTTTGCAAATGGGCGGGCTGGTAGAAAGCCAGATTCGCTTGGCCATTGAGGCATTAATCAACAGCGATGTCGCGCTGATGCAGCGCGTGATTGCGGACGATCATCGAGTCAACGCGATGGAGGTTGCCATCGACGAAACCTGTAATCAAATTATCGCTTTGCGCCAGCCTGCGGCACGCGATTTGCGTTTGATCATGATGATTATCAAAACCATTACCGACCTGGAACGCATCGGCGATGAGGCGGAAAAAATCGCGCGCATGGGCTTGTTGCAATCACAGCGCGACAATCATATTTTGCCGCGCTTTACCGAAATCAAACACACCTCCGAAATGGTATTGGACATGCTGCGAAAATCGCTGGATGCCTTTGCCCGCTTAGATTTGTCTTACGCAGCACAAGTGGTGCGGCAGGATGAAGAAGTGGATGAGCAGTTTCGCGCCATCATGCGTTATCTCATCACCTTTATGATGGAAGACCCGCGCACCATTTCCACCGCGCTGGAGACATTGTTTATAGCCAAGGCGATTGAACGCATCGGCGATCACGCAAAAAACATGTCGGAATATGTGGTGTATATGGTGAAGGGCAAAGATGTGCGCCATGTCACGGTGGAAGAAATTGAACGCGAGGTCGGGCAATAATTTTGGCTTGGCGCTATCATTTCTTCAATACCACATCGATCCGCCCTACGAACGCGATAGATGAGTACGCCTGAACACCCTATCCTCGCCGCTGTTGATCTTGGCTCTAACAGCTTTCGCCTGAAAATCGTGCGTGCCGAAAATAATCAACTTTATACCTTGGATATTTTGCGTGAGCCGATTCGCCTCACGGCAGGGTTGGATGAAGATAGCCAACTCGATGCCGCGTCGCAACAACGCGCCTTAGCCTGCCTCGCCCGGTTTGGCGAGCGTTTGCGCGGCTTCCCGGCCAACACCGTGCGCGCGGTTGGCACTAACGCCTTGAGAATGGCGAAAAACTCCAGCGAGTTTTTACAGCAAGCGCAAGCAACCCTCGGCTACCCCATTGAAATTATTGCCGGACGCGAAGAGGCGCGTTTAATCTATCTAGGCGTGGCACACAGTTTGCCGCAGATGACGGGTAAGCGTTTGGTGGTGGACATCGGCGGCGGATCGACCGAATTTATTGTTGGACAAGGTGTGCAGCCGCTCAAGCTGGAAAGTTTGAATATTGGCTGCGTGAATCACAGCCTGAAATTTTTCGCGAACGGCAAAATCACGCAGAGCAATATGCAGCAGGCCGAGCTTGCCGCACGCGACGAAATCCGCGCCATTAAAAATGAATTCACGCATACCCATTGGGATGCGGCGTTTGGCTCCTCTGGCAGCGCGCGCGTGCTGAGTGAAATTTTTGAGCAGAGTGGCTATTCCGATGGCGACATCACGCTGGCAGGGTTGGAGCGATTGCGCGAATTACTACTCGAAACAGGCAACGTGTCGCGCCTGAATCTGCCGGGATTAAAAGCGGAGCGCGCATCCGTACTGCCTGGCGGCTTGGCGATTATGCTGACTACTTTTCGCGAGCTGGGGATTCAGCAAATGCAAATTACTTCTGGCGCGCTGCGCGAAGGCGTTTTGTATGATTTGCTGGGCGCTGCGGGTGATGCCGGAAGCAATCAAAGCTCTGGTCACGACCTCGATCTGCGCGATGTTACCGTGCAACAGTTAATGCGGCATCACGCGGTGGATGCGCTGCAAGCGGCGCGTGTCGCGCATCTCGCCCAACATCTGGGGCAACAATTTTTAGTGCTAGAAATTCCAGATCAGGGAACTCTAGACCAAAAATCTCAAGATTACCCCACTTCCGCACCCGCGCTGACCGCTCTCACCTGCGCGGCAAAGCTGCATGAAATCGGTTTGAATATTTCATACGAGAGCTATCACAAACACAGCGCGTACATTTTGAACAATGCCGACATGCCGGGCTTTAGCAAAAAAGAGCAAGCCCACCTCAGCTTGCTCACCTTGGCACATCGCGGTGGCCTCGCAAAAATGCGTGGCCTGCTGAATGGCGCAGATGACTTAGCTTTAGTGATGGCACTGCGCCTAGCGGTAATATTTTGTCGTAGCCGCAATGACGAAAATTCACTCGCTATCCATGCCCGTTTAGCGGCACAAAGTTTTATTTTAAGATAGATTCCGAATGGCTAGCACAGCATCCACTCACCGCCGCTACACTACAAGCCGAGGCAAAAGAATGGCAAACATTTGGCTATGGGATGCAAATCACCCAAGCGGCTTAGGGCATCTCTAAAAATCCAACTTCCGTCGCCATACTGTGTTGCTTGCAAAAAATTACTCCTAACATATCAAATATATGCGCCGTCATAATTTTTTGTTCGCGCCTTGTCTGGCTTAGCAATTTGAATTTTTAGAGGTGCCCTTAATAAAAAAATCACCAAAAATATTTAGTTTCATCACGCTGCAAATTCGCAACCCCTCCCCCGTGTTAAACTATCATCGAAGCTAGCTAGACAGTCGCCGCGTATGCAAATACGGGGAGGAAAGTCCGGGCTCCGCAGAGCAGGATGCCGGTTAATGGCCGGACACCGTGAGGTGATGAACAGTGCCACAGAAATGAAACCGCCGATGGCTGCGTATGCAGATCAGGTAAGGGTGAAACGGCGGGGTAAGAGCCCACCGCGGACGTGGTAACACGGACGGCACGGTAAACTCCATCCGGAGCAAGATCAAATATGCTGGCTATGACGTGGCTCGCGTCGTCAGCGGGTAGATCGCTTGAGCGTCAGGTAACGAAACGCCTAGAGGAATGACTGTCCACGACAGAACCCGGCTTATCGGCTGGCTTCACCT
>JANONT010000136.1:0-2587 GCA_031420955.1 Candidatus Nitrotoga sp.
TCAAGATTTTTCATATAGGAGCAGTGTATTATTTGGGATACAAACTGTCAATGTATATATCGCTGAATTCAAGCCGTCATTCAAAGCGCAACTACCCATGTCAGTTAGTCGTAAAAAATAGTCATGATCTAACACAACTCCCCAAAAAAATGCTTCACCGCCAGTACGCGCTGTGCAATGTCGCCATACTTTAACTCGATACGCAGCTTATCTTGTCCGCTTAATTTGACATGCCGCTTGCTTTGAATAAGCGAGATAATTTTCATTGGGTCAATGGGCGGGTTGGGCATAAATTGAACTTGTATCGCTTCGCTGGATGCATCTACTTTGATGATACCCAGCGGCTTAGCGGCAATACGCAATCGATGACAATCCAGCAGCCGCTGCGCGGGGTCGGGTAGCAAACCAAAACGATCAATCAATTCCTGAACCATTTCATCCAGATCATCTTGTGCCGCACAGTTGGCGAGGCGTTTATAAATCACCAGCCGCTGATGAATGTCGCCGCAATAATCGTTCGGCAGGAGCGCGGGCGTGTGCAAATTTATTTCGGTAGTCACGCCCAAGGGGTGCGCCATGTCTGGCTCGTGGCCTAGTCTTAATGAACTGATGGCCGCGTTGAGCATGTCGGTATAAAGTGAAAATCCAATCTCGTGCATTTCGCCGCTTTGCGATTCGCCCAGCACTTCGCCCGCACCGCGAATTTCCAAGTCGTGCATGGCGAGGTAAAAACCGCTGCCGAGTTGCTCCATCGCTTGAATCGCTTCTAATCTTTTTTTCGCTTGAGCAGTGAGACCATCCAAACTATCCACCAATAAATACGCATACGCTTGATGATGCGAGCGGCCTACCCTGCCGCGCAGTTGGTGCAATTGCGCCAAGCCGAATCTGTCCGCGCGATTCAAAATAATGGTGTTGGCGGTGGGAATGTCGATGCCGGTTTCGATGATGGTGGTACACAGCAGCACGTTAAAACGCTGGTGATAAAAATCGCGCATGACCGCTTCCAGATCGCGCTCGCCCATTTGCCCATGCGCAATACGGATGCGCGCTTCGGGCAACAGCGTCTCTAATTTTTCCAGCATATTCGCGATGGTATCCACTTCGTTATGCAGAAAATAAATTTGCCCGCCGCGTTTTAGCTCGCGCAAAATCGCCTCGCGAATAATGCCCTGACTGTAGCTGCTGACAAATATTTTGATTGACAAACGACGTTGCGGCGCAGTGGCGATTACCGAAAAATCGCGCAGCCCTTCCAATGACATCGCCAGTGTGCGCGGGATCGGCGTAGCAGTTAGGGTAAGTACATCCACCTCGGCACGCAGGGCTTTGAGCCGCTCTTTTTGCTGCACTCCAAAGCGATGTTCTTCGTCGATAATGACCAAACCGAGGTTATGAAAATGGATCCCTTTTTGAATTAATTTATGCGTGCCGATAATAATATCGAGCTTGCCCTCGGCCATTTCTTTCAGCGATTGCGTTTGCTCTTTCGCAGAACGGAAGCGCGATAGCTCGGCAATTTTTATCGGCCAATCGGCAAAGCGCGTGGTGAAATTTTGAAAGTGCTGCTCGGCTAACAGTGTGGTCGGCACGAGCAAGGCCACTTGCTTGCCATCCATCGCCGCCACGAATGCAGCGCGCAATGCCACTTCAGTTTTACCGAAACCGACATCGCCGCAGATCAATCTATCCATCGGTTTGCCGCTTTGCAAATCTTCCACCACGGCAGTAATCGCAGCGGCTTGATCGGGCGTTTCTTCAAACCCAAACCCTTCAGCAAAAGCCTCATAATCGTGCGCGGATAATTTGAACGCATGGCCTTTGCGCGTGGCGCGTTGCGCGTATAAATTTAATAATTCAGCGGCGGTGTCGCGCACTTGCAACATGGCGCGCCGTTTGGCTTTATCCCATGCGCCGCTACCTAATTTATGTAGCGGCGCGCTGTCTGCCGCGCCACCGCTGTATCGTGAGATCACATGCAACTGTGCAACCGGCACATAAAGTTTGTCGCTGCCTGCGTATTCCAACAATAAAAATTCGGTCTCGCCCTCGCCTAAATCTAAATTAACCAAGCCTTGATAACGCGCGATACCGTGTTGTTCATGCACCACGGGGTCGCCCGGTTTTAGCTCGGACAAATCGCGTAGCATGCCCTCGACATTGCTTTTCTTGGCCGCACGCGCGACGCGACTGCGCGGCTGCGCGGTGTATAGCTCGGCCTCGGTGACAATGGCGAGA
Source organism: Candidatus Nitrotoga sp. (assembly GCA_031420955.1). Taxonomy (GTDB): domain Bacteria; phylum Pseudomonadota; class Gammaproteobacteria; order Burkholderiales; family Gallionellaceae; genus Nitrotoga. The sequence goes on from JANONT010000136.1 coordinate 2,239, forward strand.
TGATCATCCGTCAATATAAAACCATTGTTGACAGTTGCCACACCGAGCATTACTTTTTCACTGCGGGCGATAAATTGCGCGTAGCTTTCGCACACCGTCGGGGTTAAACCATACTCACGAAAATACCCACCCATGATTTCGCGGCGACCTAAACTATCGGCCAGTATCAACACGCGACCGGAATAATTTTGCACAAAATTTTGCAAGGCTAGTGTGGGAATTTCCGCACGACGGTTGACGGCGATACCGGGGAGCTGTGCGGTAGCGCAGGTGGTGAAGTTTTTGGGTTCATTAACTTCAACCCCTCCCGGCCTCGCCTTATCATAGTTAGCGACTTGGCTGGCGTTGT
>JANONT010000137.1:0-7382 GCA_031420955.1 Candidatus Nitrotoga sp.
CGACCAAAACGCTCGCCGCCCTGCACAGATTCCAGCAAATACGAATAAGGTTTGTTGGCGAGTTTAAGGTAGAGCGAGAGCGGCGTGTCGAGGTCGGCAAAGGTCGCAATCACCAGTGGAATGCGGTTGTAACCTTGCGCGCTGAGGCGGTTAAATTCTTCTTCGGTGATGGGGTGGGACACGGCAAAACTCCTGTAACAATTTTTGGGAAAATAAACACTCGATGGTGCAAATTTTCACCATCGATTGCAGTTGTTTTTTAATTTCCCATTCATTTCAGTCATTCGATTGTGGAACATATCTAAAAACTCAAATTCCCGTCATTCCCGCGCAGGCGGGAATGACGGGATGAGTTAATAATAAGGCATCCTAAACTCGTTTTATTAACTTCATCACATCGGGCAGCGTATCAATCACCGCGTCTAAATCCAGCGTCTCTACTGGCTCGCCGTGATTGTAGCCATACGGCACACACACCACTGGGCAACCCGCCGCACGCGCGGCGGTGGTGTCGCTCAATGAATCGCCGATCAGCAATAATTGTTCAACCGGCACGTTAAAAAATTTTGCAGCATGTAACAGCGGCATGGGATGCGGCTTTTTTTCCGGCAGGGTATCGCCCGCCAATACGATCTCAAAATACTTTGCCAAGCCCACGCCTTTTAGCAACGGCTCGGTATAGCGCGCTACTTTATTGGTGATGCAGCCCAAGCGAAAACCCGCTGCCTGCATGGCGTTCAGCCCGTCGATCACACCCTCAAACGGTTTGCTTTGCAGCAATAATTCCGTGTAATGCTTCTCGAAAATCGGCAAGGCGCGATCAAATAATGCTGCATCTGGCTCGGCATACATATCGCCCGTTAATGCGCGTTTGACTAACCACACGATGCCGTTACCAATGTAGCTCATCAACAAATCTTGCGATACGGCAGGACGGCCCATGTCGCGCAACATGCGGTTGGCCGACTCGGCCAGCTCAGGCGCGGTATGTAGCAGCGTGCCGTCGAGGTCAATCAGCAATGCAGAAACGTGCAGCGGAAATTGCACCTGCGACGTTATTTTTTTCGCCACCATTGTTGGATGGCCATTTATTTTTTGTTCCATTTTTTCGCCTCTTTATTTTTTAACGGTTGCCAGTTGCGCGCGCAAGGCGGCGATGATGGAATCATAACGATGCGGATCGGTATCTTTACCCGCGCCATATACGGCAGAGCCAGCGACGAAGGTGTCTGCACCCGCTGCGGCGATTTCTGCGATGTTGGCCGTGTTCACGCCGCCATCAATTTCCAGCATGATGTCGCGCCCGCTGTCGTTAATTTTTTGGCGCGCAAGACGCAATTTTGCTAACGCTTCAGGAATAAATTTTTGACCGCCAAAGCCTGGGTTCACCGACATAATTAAAATCAAATCAATTTTGTCCATGACGTGATCTAAAAAACTTAAGGGCGTGGCCGGATTAAAAACCAGCCCTGCTTTACAGCCATTTTCGCGGATCAAACCCAGCGTGCGGTCGATGTGCTCGGAAGCTTCGGGATGAAAAGAAATAATGTTCGCGCCTGCTTTGGCGAAATCGGGAATGATACGATCCACGGGCTTTACCATTAGATGTACGTCGATCACCGCCGTGGTCACCGGACGGATGGCCGAGCAGATCAAGGGGCCGATGGTCAGGTTGGGGACGTAGTGATTATCCATTACGTCAAAATGAATAATGTCCGCGCCGGAGGCGATAACATTGGTCACCTCTTCGCCGAGCTTGGCGAAATTTGCAGAAAGAATGCTGGGTGCGATTTTGTACATGACCGTGCCTTTCAAGGTTGTAAATTCAATCGCGCATTCTACCTGAAAGTTTGCGGGTGAATAAACTCTCCCTAGCCCATCAGCACGGTAAGGTGCGCCTCTACACTCCGCCCTAGCGCGCCTAAATCATAGCCGCCTTCCAAGGCTGAAATAATCCGCCCTTCGGCGTATTGCGCGGCCACGGTTTTTATTTTTTCGGTGACCCAGGCGTAGTCTTCTTCCAATAGATTCATGCCCGCCAACTCATCATCGCGATGTGCGTCAAACCCTGCCGAGATAAAAATCATTTGCGGCTTAAACGCCTCCAGCGCGGGCAGCCAATCGTTTTCCACTGCGGCGCGAAAGGCTTTGCCGCCGCTGCCTTCGGCCAGTGGAATGTTGACCATGTGCGCGTTGCGCCCCTCCACCCCGCTATACGGATAAAGCGGATGTTGAAAAGTGGAAACCATTAACACACGTGGATCATCGCGAAAAATATCTTCCGTGCCATTGCCGTGATGCACGTCAAAATCCACCACTGCTACGCGCTCTAATTTATACACTTCCAGCGCGTGTGCGATGCCCACCGCGATGTTATTGAACAAACAAAACCCCATCGCACGATTGCGTGTCGCATGATGCCCAGGTGGCCGCACGCTGCAAAAAGCAGCGCTGGATTTTTTCTGCATCACGCTGTCCACCGCCAGCACCACCGCGCCCGCTGCACGCAATGCCGCGTTGAGACTATCTGGGCACATCGCGGTATCCAAATCTAAATTCATGATCCCCTCGGTGGGTGAGGTGGCTTCCAGCGTTGCGAGGTGCGCCGCCGTGTGGACGCGCAACAATTGCTCGCGCGTTGCCAGCGGGGCTGCTTGCTGAATGAGCAGCGGAATTAGCCCCGACGCGATCAGTTGCTGCTCAATCGCCTCCAATCGCGCTGGAGATTCCGGATGCCAAGATTGCATCTCATGCAACTTGCAATCAGGATGAGAGATAAAAAAAATAGGCATATTTAAGCTTGGAAATATTTCTGTAGCGCAACAATGTGCGATGAATACAGGTAGCTTTACACGAATCATTCAATAAACCAACGCCTATTGCCGATAATGTAACCGCTTACCTCCAACGAAGTTTTACTAGGCTTTATTTAATGACCCCTGCTGGCACATTATTTACCATATTGGTTGTCGATGATGAAAGCACTATTCGCGCCTATATGAGTGGATTGCTCCAGCATTTTGGACATCAAGTGATTGAGGCGGATAGCGCGGACTCAGCTCTAGAGAAATTTAAACAACATCGCCCAGATTTAGTATTGCTGGATGTGGTGATGCCCGAACATGACGGCTTCTGGCTGGCAAAACAACTGCGCGTGCTGGACACCGAACACTGGACGCCGATTATATTTTTATCCGGCTGCACCACGGATGAAGATTTGGCTAAAGGGATCGAGGCGGGCGGGGATGATTACCTCGTTAAACCCGTTACCGAAATTGTTTTGCGTGCAAAATTACACGCCGTAAAACGCCTGATAGACATGCAAAGCCGCTTGGTTGAATTAACCAACGCATTGCAATCGAGCAATATGCAATTGCAAACCCAGAATGAGCGCGACACCCTTACGGGCCTACTCAATCGCCGGGGCTTTGACGACAGAATATCCAGAGCCATTGGCGTGGCGCGGCGCAACCGATCTAAACTCACGCTCATGCTGTGCGATCTCGATCACTTCAAATGTTTCAACGATACATCTGGGCATTTAGCGGGTGACGAATGCCTGCGCCAAGTGGGTCGATTATTACAGCAAATTTGTCGCCGCCCAGCCGATGTGGCCGCCCGTTATGGCGGCGAAGAATTCGTACTCATCCTGCCGGACACGCCCAGCGAAGGCGCGCTCATGTTTTCAAGAGCAATATTACGCGCCTTTGAACTGGCCGCCATCCCGCACCCCGCATCGCCAACAGCACCCTATGTCACACTCTCCGGCGGCATCACCACCTGCATTCCCGATGAAAATACCACCGCTGAGGTAATGCTCAAACGCGCCGACGACGCGCTCTATCTGGCAAAATCCCATGGGCGGAATTGTTTTTTTAGTGCCGAATTGCAAGCCAGCTCATCGCTCGAGCACCCCGCCTTAACACATTAAATGGCCGCTGCGGCGCACGCGCAAGGTCAATGCATCTAGGCTGCCCATCCGCGATTTCCTCTTAAGTCTGTCTTAAGCTTACACATGTACAGTGCATTCATATAAATTTAAGCCCATAGCACTTTAAACAGGCGGTGCATCATGTCATCTGAGCTTCTTTCCAATTTAGAGCACCGCAAAATTTACGATTCCATTTTGCGGATATTGCACGCGAATAACGGCCTCGCTATTTTGCTGTTATTAGCCACTGGCTGGGGTGCAGAATTGTTCGACCAAGGTGCGGCTAGGCAACAGGTGTGGGTTATTCATGTGTATGCAGGTTATGTGCTAATTGTGGGCTTGGTTGCCCGCATTGCATGGGGCATCATTGGTCCGCCGCACGCACGATTTTCGGATATGTGGCATCCCGCAAGCTGGCTCCGTGCGTTGCAGCAATTGACAAAATTTCATTTGCCCGCGATGTCAATGCGCTTTGGTCATGATGAGCTTGCCAGCGCAGCATACTTGCTTATTTATGTTGCGATTTTTGTTATGTCATTAACTGGCTTGGGTTTAAGTGCAATTGAATATGACATGGGTCCGCTCGCACCACAGCTTTTTGATGATGTGTGGTTACTGGATTATTTTGAAGAGCCACACGAAATTATCACCGATGTCATCGCGGCGTTCATTGTCATCCATCTTGCCATGCTGATTTTGCATCAGGTAAAAGACAAAACCCCGGTGGCGCAAAGTATGTTTTCAGGCAATCAATATCGCCCCGCTTCTCATCCTATAAAAAAATGAACTCCCTATTGCTGAAATTTATATTCGTCGCGACCAGTCTGGTTAACTTTATTGTGATCGACATCGCTGTCGCGGCAACCGATACCAACCCACAATTACTGCTGAAATCTTATGCGGCGCAAGCCAAAAAAGAGAACCCCTCTTTCAAAGAATTTGCAGCTTTGCGCGGTGAGCAGTTTTATCACGCCGAGCGTCTGCACAGCGAAGGTGACAAAGTAAGTTGCATGACTTGCCACACCACCAATCCCAAAAACATAGGCAAAACACGGGCTCATAAAGAGATTCAACCGATGGCAATCAGCCTCAACAGCGAGCGATTTAGCGACACTGAAAAAGTCGAAAAATGGTTTAAGCGCAACTGCCAAGACGTGTTGGAGCGTGCGTGCAGCGCGCAAGAAAAAGGCGACTTCATTGCTTACTTGCTGTCTGTTAAATAAATAATTTACACGGAAAAACTTTCCTTAGAGGCACGCATGCACATCCCCAAAATAAATACTCCCAGAATAAATTCACCCAGACTATTTAAGTTCCAAATTTTAATTCTGCTCATCACCATCACGTCTACCAGCGCGCTGCTAGCGGGCAATAGCACCGACGGCGATGCCCAGAGCAAAGCGGCGCGCAGCAAAATTGATAATTTAACTTTGGTGGCGAATGGCGCATGGAAATCTGAATGCGGCTCTTGCCATTTGGCTTTCCCGCCAGGGCTGTTGCCGGAGCGTTCTTGGAGAAAAATGATGCGGGGTCTAGATAAACATTTTGGTGAAAATGCCAGTGTGGACGAGAAAGTAGCACGGGAAATTACTCAATTTCTCGTGGCCAATTCTGCTGATTTATCGGGCAATCGTCGTTCGACTAAAATCTTGCAATCCATCCCGCCCGACAGTACACCGTTGAGAATTACTGGAATAAATTATTTTATTCGCAAGCACGATGAAATCAGCGCGTCTGTTTTAAAACGTCCCAAAATAGGTAGTGCGGCAAATTGCTCGGCCTGTCATAAGGGTGCCGAGCAAGGTGATTTTTCTGAACATAACGTAAGCATCCCAAGGTAAAATTTATTATGCGTATATTATTGGTAGAAGATGATTCTCTGTTGGGCGATGGCGTGCAAGCCGGATTAACGCAGGCTGGCTTTATTGTGGACTGGGTGCGTGATGGCCGCGCTGCACAGATTGCATTAGAGGCCGAAAGTTATGGCTTAGCTGTGCTCGATTTAGGTTTGCCGCGTGTGTCGGGCATGGACGTTTTAAAACATTTACGCCAACGTAAAGCCACGACTCCCGTGCTGATACTCACTGCGCGTGATACGGTTTCTGATCGGGTGATGGGTTTGGACGCGGGCGGTGACGATTATCTGGTCAAGCCATTTGATCTAGCCGAACTAATTGCACGCATTCGCGCCCTGCTGCGGCGCAGCGCGGGGCGGGCTTCGTCGCTGATTAAATACAGTGACGTTACACTCGACCCCGCCACACATGTGGTTACAAACAACGGGGTTGTGGTTGATTTGTCACCAAAAGAATTTTCGACGCTGCATGTGTTGTTGCAAAATTGTGGCCGCGTATTAACCCGCGATCAGCTTGAGCAACATTTGTACGGTTGGAACGAAGAAATAGAAAGCAACGCGGTTGAGGTACACATCCATCATCTGCGAAAAAAACTGGGCACTGACTTAATCCGCACCGTACGCGGGGTCGGTTATGTAGCGCGAAAATAATAAATATTTCTTCTGGCACATGAGTACTTTCTCGCTGCGTCGCCACTTCACCATTTTGTTGCTGACCGCTACCACGTTAGCCTGGTCAGTCATGGCGACATTCAGCTACTTTGATGCGCGCCGCGAAATCGGCGAAGTAATGGATGCACAATTAGCGCAATCCGCACGTATTTTTTTGCTGGAAGCCACGCATGAGTTGGATGAAATCGCCGAAAGAGAAATCAACTTGGACAGTGATTTTGATGGCGAAATGCATCACAAATATGAACATGAAATCGCCTTTCAAATTTGGGATATGCAAGGAAAGCTTTTGTTGCGTTCAGCCAGCGCGCCACCCACTTACATGTCCAAAGAAATAGAAGGCTATAGCGATAGTTTCATTGACCAAAGCATGTGGCGCGTATTCAGCCGCCACGATGTAAGCGGAAATTACTTGGTGCAAGTGGGCGAGCGACATGAAATTCGCAACGCGCTGGCTCGCGAAATTACCCTGCATTTACTCATGCCGCTGCTGTTGGCACTACCTGTTCTCGCTATTTTAATTTGGATTGTTATCGGGCGGGGCATAAGGCCGCTAACGCGGGTGGCCGATGAAGTTGCCAACCGTGCGCCGCAACACTTAGATCCGCTGGACACCCATGCCGTGCCGCAAGAAATTATGCCGCTGGTGAATTCGCTGAACATCTTATTCTCCCGTCTGCAACAGGCATTTGAACATGAACGACGCTTCACCGCCGATGCTGCACACGAACTCCGCACACCTCTGGCTGCGCTCAAAACACAAGCGCAGGTCGCGCTCAACGCCACCCTTCCAGAACAACAGCACAATGCCTTGTTAAACGTGGTAACGGGTGTGGATCGTGCCACCCACTTGGTCGAGCAAATGTTAACTTTGGCGCGACTAGAGCCACGCACTTTTTTGGAATCGCACAAAAATAAAATATC
>JANONT010000138.1:0-34360 GCA_031420955.1 Candidatus Nitrotoga sp.
GCGCGTGCAAGATAAACCAGGCGTGTTAGCCGACATCACCCGTATCCTCGCCGATGAACAAATCTCCATCGACGCGATGATGCAAAAAGAACCCGCTGAGGGCGAAGACCAAACAGACTTGATTATGCTCACCCACCAGACGCGCGAGAAGCGCATCAACGCGGCGATCAGAAAGATTGAAGCATTGACAGTGGTGGCAGGCGAAGTGACCAAGTTGCGGCTGGAAGAGTTGGGGAAATAACCATGACCATACGTCGTGGCATGACTTCAGAACAATTTTTGCGGCATTTACAGTCTCATGCCGAGTCTTTTGCAGCCGCAGTTGCTACCAATGAGGGCGACTGGATCATCAAGGGATTCATTGACGTTTATCAGCGCATCTACACTATCTCTGTGGATACCAAAATTATTTCCAAGGTTCTCGAACTGCTGCTTTTTCCGATGTTCGTTGAGTTCGGCAAGCAGCATCGGTTGGAAATCGAGCTGTCACCCCATCAAAACTTTTACCCCGACCTAACGTTCATAGATAAAAAAACTGGAAACAAATTTGCTGTCGATATAAAAAGCACCTATCGAGTGGATGATGCGAGTGTAAATGGCATGACGCTAGGCGCATTCACTGGTTACTTCCGTAATCGCAAGAGCCAAAAAAATACGTTATATCCGTATGGCGAATATCAAGGGCATTTTGTTCTAGGTGTGATCTATTCAAAGCCGAAGAATGCCATTGATGAAAGAAAGCAGTACTCATTGAAAGACATTAAAAAAATTCCATCTGTAATTAAGGATTTTCAGTTTTTTGCACAACCCAAATATCGTATTGCAGCGTCAAGGCCAGGGAGCGGCAACACCAAGAACATCGGTTCTACGGTGCGAATTGAACACCTAATGAATGGTGCTGGTGTTTTTGCAAAGTTGGGCGAAGAACTCTATGACGATTATTGGATGTTCTATTTGACCAAAGATATGGCTAAGGCATTAGACATTGAACGACCATATACTAATTTAAAAACTTATCTCGATTACAAACAGCGTGGAGTTGATACGTTGCGCAAATACGAAAAAGAAATTTTATCGCTTAGTGATGACGAGCCGAGTGGTGAGGAAGGCGAGCAATGAGTTCTCCACCACTTGTTCCACCGATCAAATGCCAAGGAATAAAAACTAAACTGGTCGGTGAAATAGCTAATTTAGCTGGAGAAATTCCGACTGGTAAATGGATCGAGCCTTTCTGTGGTTCGTGTGTCGTGGCATTAAATCTTCAGCCTAAGCGCGCCCTGCTATGTGATTCAAATATTCACATAATTCAGTTTTACAAGGACATTCAATCGGGCATCATCACTCATCTTGATGTGCGAGAGTATTTAAGAGGTCAAGGGGAAAAACTACTCACTATTGGAGAGGCGTATTTTTACGAGGTGCGAGAACGTTTTAATCAGTCTCCCAATTCTTTTGATTTTCTTTTTCTAAACAGATCATGTTTTAACGGTGTGATGCGATTTAATCGTTCTGGAAAATTTAATGTTCCGTTTTGTCGAAAGCCGGAGCGTTTTGCTCAATCCTACATCACTAAAATTGTGAACCAGGTACAAACCATTTCTAAAGTGGTGGCGGCGTCTGATTGGGAATTTAAGGTTGCTGGTTTTCGTGAATCGATTGCTATGGCGGAGAGTGATGATGTTGTTTATGCAGATCCTCCCTATGCAGGTCGCCACACAGATTATTTCAATACATGGTCAGATCAGGATGAGGCCGATTTAGCGGATATGCTTGCCAGTTTATCGGGAAAATTTATTCTCTCTACTTGGCATAGCAATGAATTTAGAACGAACCTGCAGGTAGAAAAAAATTGGGGATCGGATCAATTTCATATTTATACCAAGGCGCATTATTACCATGTCGGGGCAGCTGAAGAGCTTCGGCATCCCATGCTGGAGGCATTGATAACAAACTTTGGATATAGCCAAACCTTGGGTAGGCATGAAGCGCGTCAACAATCATTGTTTGTTGAACAGCCTCGTGCGCATTACGTTCCTATTTAAGGCAAGAAATCAAAATGAACTACATCTCCACCCGTGGCAATTCACCCGCCAAAACATTTACCGAAATCCTGCTCGGCGGCCTCGCCCCTGATGGCGGACTGTATCTGCCGGAGCAATATCCGCAGGTGACCAGGCCTGAGCTGGATGCCTGGCGCAAGCTGTCCTACGCCGATCTCGCGTTCGCGGTGCTGTCCAAGTTCGCCACCGATATTCCGGTGGCTGATCTCAAGGCTATCATCGGCAAAACCTACACCGCAGAGGTGTACAGCAACGGTCGCGCCGATTTCGATTTTGCGCAAATTACGCCGCTACGCACCTTGGAAAAAGATTTGCATATCCTCGAATTATCCAACGGCCCGACGCTGGCCTTTAAAGATATGGCGATGCAGTTGCTGGGTAATTTATTTGAATACGCGCTGGATAAGCAGCATGCAGAATTAAATATTCTCGGCGCGACCTCCGGCGATACCGGCTCCGCTGCGGAATATGCGATGCGCGGCAAGCGCGGCATCCGGGTGTTTATGTTATCGCCGAATGGAAAAATGAGCGCGTTCCAGCGCGCGCAAATGTATTCGCTAGCCGATAAAAATATCTACAACATTGCTGTGAACGGCATGTTTGATGACGCGCAAGACATGGTGAAAGCCGTGTCCAACGACCACGCTTTTAAAGCTAAATACAAAATCGGCACGGTCAATTCGATCAACTGGGGTCGCGTGTCAGCGCAGATTGTGTATTACTTCAAAGGTTATTTTGCGGCGACCAAATCTAACGATGAGCAGGTGGCGTTCTCAGTTCCCTCTGGAAATTTCGGCAACATTTGCGCGGGGCACATTGCGCGCATGATGGGACTACCCATCGCGCAACTCATCGCGGCGACTAACGAGAATGATGTGCTGGACGAATTTTTTCGCACCGGTGTGTACCGCCCGCGCGGCACGGCGCACACTTACCAGACCAGCAGCCCTTCTATGGATATTTCTAAGGCTTCTAATTTTGAGCGATTTATGTTTGATTTGGTTGGGCGTGATGCGGCTAAGGTGCGTGAGCTTTGGAGCCAGGTTGACGCGGGCGGAGCCTTCAATATTAGCGATACGGTTTACTGGAATAACTTGCCCAAATTTAATTTTGCATCGGGCAAAAGTAGCCATGCGGATCGCCTCCACACCATACGTGAAATGTGGCAAAAATATCATGTCATGATCGACCCGCACACCGCCGACGGCATCAAAGTTGGGCTGGCGCAACGTCGCGCTGGCTTACCGCTGATCTGCCTGGAAACCGCGCTACCAGCGAAGTTTGAAGAGACTATTATCGAAGCGTTAAATCGTAAACCGGAGCGTCCTTCCGAGCTGAAAAATATTGAAAACTTAGCGCAACGCTATGTGGTGATGGATGCCGATGTGTCGCAGCTTAAAGACTACATCGCGGCAAATGTGGTGCTGTGAACGGGTAGTGGATAACGGGTAGAATGTCGGTCTTTAACGCATAACTTATTAGAGCAAAACTGCGTCATTCCCGCGCAGGCGGGAATGACGGGTCTAATTGAATAATTTGGGTTGAATTATTCGGGGTGAATTATTTTGGATAAATTACGGGCAAAAAATGGCTACAAAAACACCTAAGGTTTTGAGTTTTGAAGCTGCGCTAGCCGAGCTAGAAAAAGTTGTGGCGGACATGGAAACAGGCAAGCTCACGCTAGAAGATTCACTCACGGCCTATAAACGCGGTGCGGAATTATTGCAAATTTGTCGCGGGCGTTTGCAAGATGTGCAGCAGCAAGTGCAAGTGCTAGAAGAGGGCGTGTTGAAAAATTTTGTTGATCCGCTCACTCAGGATGCAAGCCCATCGGATAGCTTTGGACGCGAACATGTCTGAGGCAGATTTTCAGCTTTGGGCGCGTGCGCATCAAGAACGTTTTGAGAAACAATTAGCCCAACTGCTGCCCTCTCCCGACATTACCCCCCAACGATTACATGCCGCTATGCGTTACAGCGTTTTGGAGGGGGGTAAACGTGTGCGACCCTTGTTAGCATTTGCTGCGGGAGAATTGGTGCGTGCCGATCAAACGCGCCTAGATAGGGTGGCAGCGGCGGTGGAGTGCATTCATGCCTATTCGTTAGTACATGACGATATGCCGTGCATGGATGACGATGTGCTGCGGCGCGGCAAACCAACTTGCCATGTGGAATATGACGAAGCCACCGCGCTGCTGGTAGGTGACGCGCTGCAAAGTTTGGCCTTTCAATTACTCGCCGAACACACCCTCAATGATGATCCCGCACAGCAACTAAAAATGGTACGCCTGCTGGCTGTGGCCTCCGGTTCGCGCGGCATGGCAGGTGGGCAGGCGATAGATTTGGCGAGCGTGGGCAAGCACCTCAGCTTGCCGGAATTAGAGTTAATGCACATCCATAAAACGGGCGCGCTCATACGCGCTGCAGTGGTGTTGGGAGCACGTTGTGGCAATGATTTAACCGAGGGGGAATTGAAACGATTAGATCATTTTGGAAAATGCGTGGGGCTGGCTTTTCAAGTAGTGGACGACGTGCTGGATAGTGAGGCCGATACCGCCACGCTGGGCAAAACCGCAGGCAAAGATGCCGATCACGGCAAGCCCACTTATGTCACTTTGCTCGGTGTGCAAGCTGCGAAAAAAATGGCTGCCGAGCTACACGCTGAGGCGCTGGACGCGCTGACTACTTTTGGTCAACCTGCACATAGATTGCGGCAGTTGGCGGATTTTATTTTGTTCAGAAAATTTTAATAGAGAAATACTCATGATCGGGTTACTCGAAACCATCAATACCCCAGATGCTTTGCGTCAATTAGAACGTAGACAGCTGCCGCAACTCGCGCAAGAGCTACGCCATTTTTTGGTGGATTCAGTCAGCAAAACTGGCGGACATTTGTCCTCAAATCTGGGCACGATAGAGCTGACTATCGCCCTGCATTATATTTTTAACACGCCGCACGACAGATTGGTGTGGGATGTCGGCCACCAAACTTACGCGCACAAAATTCTCACGGGTCGCCGCGAGGCGATGAAAACGCTGCGTATGGCAGGCGGTATTTCGGGTTTTCCTAAGCGCGACGAAAGTGAGTACGACGCGTTTGGCACAGCACATTCCAGCACCTCGATTTCAGCAGCATTAGGCATGGCAGTGGCCGCGCAATTGGCGGGCAGCGACCGCCGCGCCGTGGCGATTATCGGTGATGGCGCGCTCAGCGGCGGCATGGCGTTTGAGGCGTTGAACAACGCGGGCGCGATGTCCTCCACCAATTTGCTCGTGGTGTTGAATGACAACGATATGTCCATCTCGCGTCCGGTAGGCGCGCTGAATAATTACCTGGCGAAATTAATGTCAGGAAAATTTTATTCGACCATGCGTCGCGGCAGCGAAAAAATGTTGAAGGGAATGCCGCCCGTGCTGGAATTTGCCAAGCGCGCGGAAGAGCACGTCAAGGGCATGATTACCCCCGGCACGCTGTTTGAAGAATTCGGCTTCAATTATATCGGCCCGATTGACGGACATGATCTGGATACACTGGTCACCACACTCAACAACATCCGCGCGCTAGAAGGGCCGCAGTTTTTGCATGTGGTCACGCAAAAAGGCAAGGGTTACGCACAGGCCGAGGCTGACTGTTTGCTCTATCACGGCGTGGGTAAATTTGATCCTGTGCAAGGCATTATTGCCAAGCCAGCTAAAGATGCCAAGCCTACTTACACGCAGGTTTTCGGCACATGGTTGTGTGATATGGCCGAGCAAGATAAACGTGTGATCGGCATTACCCCCGCGATGTGCGAAGGCTCAGGTATGGTGGAATTTGCGCGCAGATTTCCGGACAGATATTTTGATGTGGGCATCGCCGAGCAACACGCGCTGACCTTTGCCGCTGGGCTGGCGTGTGAGGGCATGAAACCGGTGGTGGCGATTTACTCAACCTTTTTGCAACGCGCTTACGATCAATTAATTCACGACATCGCCATACAAAATCTTCCCGTTATCTTGGCGATAGATCGTGGTGGATTAGTCGGCGCAGATGGTGCAACGCACGCAGGCAGCTTTGATCTTAGCTTCTTGCGCTGCATTCCCAACATGGTCGTCATGACTCCGGCGGACGAAAACGAATGTCGCCAAATGTTGTTCACCGCCATGTCGTTGGATACCCCGACCGCCGTGCGCTACCCACGTGGCACCGGCCCTGGAGTCGCGCCGATAAAAGAAATGCAGGCACTGCCCATCGGTAAAGGCGAAATAAAACGCAAGGGTAAAGACGTGGCGATACTGGCGTTTGGCTCCATGTTCGCACCCGCCATGCAGACGGCAGAGTTATTGCGTGAGAGCGATGCATTAAACCTCACCGTGGCCAACATGCGCTTCGTTAAGCCATTGGATACAGAATTAATTATGCACATCGCAGCAGCGCATGATCTGTTAATCACTGTGGAAGAAAATACTATACAAGGCGGCGCGGGCAGCGCAGTGGCGAAATGTTTGCAACAACATAATCTGCGTAACACGCTCGTGCAACTTGGCCTACCGGATAAATTTTTAGAGCAGGGTGAGCCAGCAAAGATGCTCGCAGACTGCGGCTTGGACGCAGCGGGGATTGCTGAAACGATACGGCAGAAAATGAAAGCTAAATAATTCAGGTAGATTTTTTCTGACCGTTGGCACGCCTGCCCAAGCCCCCAGTTTGCAAAGCTCGCCCGCACGCTCTCACGGTATAATGCGTTTTTGTTTTTGATTGCTCCGCACACCTGATGTTGATTTTTCGTGGCCTCCCTTCCATCCCGCCTTCCAGCCAGGCAGAATCTTCCGCGCTACCCCATTCCGGTCAAGATTTTCGTAGCCCGCTGGTCGCGCTGACCATAGGCAATTTTGATGGCGTGCATCAGGGTCATCAGGCATTGTTAAATCAACTGAGCGTGGTAGCAAAATCTCGTGGCCTGCCTACTGCGGTGCTGATTTTTGAGCCGCATCCACGCGAATTTCTTACCCCTGAACAAGCACCTGCGCGCTTGACTAGCTTGCGTGAAAAGCTGGAGTTGTTTTCTAAAATGGAAATTGATCGCGTGTATGTATGTCGCTTCAATACTCGCTTTGCACAAATCAGCGCGCAAGATTTCGTCGTTTCGCTGATTGAAAAATTAGCCGCAAAATTTATTTTAGTGGGGGATGATTTTCGTTTTGGCAGTAAACGTACGGGTGATTTTTCTTTGATGCAACGCATCTGCCTAGCGCAGGGTGTGACCGTACAAGCCATGCCCAGCCTCCTGCGCGACGATGTGCGAATTTCCAGCACGGCGGTGCGCGCGGCATTGGCAGCGGGCGATTTGCAGGCTGCGAAAAATTATCTAGGGCGCAGTTACAGCATTAGCGGGCGCGTGGTGCATGGTGATGGCTTGGGTAGGAAGCTGGGTTTTCCCACGGCGAATATTCAACTCAAACATAATTTTCCGCCGCTCACGGGGATTTTTGTCGTGCAAGTCGAGGGCGATGATCTGCCCTCTATGCGAGGCGTGGCCAGCCTCGGCATTCGCCCGACGGTGCATACAAACGGCAAGCCCGTGCTGGAAGTGCATTTATTTAATTTCTCAGGCGAGATTTACAACAAACATTTGCGCGTAGATTTTTTGCACAAATTGCGCGATGAAGAAAAGTATTCGAATGTAGAAATTTTGACGCAGCAAATTGCACGGGATGTGCAAGACGCAAAAGATTGGTTCTTACAACATGATTAATTATTCAAAGTAACAGGCTACCTGACATGACCGATTACAAAGCCACACTCAATCTACCCGACACACCCTTTCCCATGCGCGGTGACTTGGCGCGTCGCGAGCCGCAGATGCTGGCTGCATGGCAATCTCAGCAACGTTATCAAAAAATTCGCGCAGCCAGTGCAGGGCGCAAAAAATTTATTTTGCATGACGGCCCGCCGTATGCGAATGGCGATATTCATATCGGCCATGCGGTGAATAAAATTCTAAAAGACATGATCGTCAAAAGTAAAACGCTGTCCGGTTTTGACGCGCCTTACGTGCCAGGCTGGGATTGTCATGGCTTGCCGATTGAGCATCAGGTTGAAAAAACACACGGCAAAAATATTGCTCCCGCCGAGTTTCGCAAGCTGTGTCGCGCTTATGCGGCGGAGCAAGTCGAGCGGCAGAAAAAAGATTTTATCCGCCTAGGTGTGTTGGGCGACTGGGATCACCCTTATCTCACGATGAATTATAAAACCGAGGCGGGCATTATTCGCGCGCTGGGCAAGATTCAGCAAAGCGGTTATTTATATGCTGGGCAAAAGCCTGTGAATTGGTGTTTGGATTGCCAGTCCGCGCTGGCAGAGGCCGAGGTCGAGCACGAGGATAAAATTTCATCGGCGATTGATGTGGGCTTTGAAATAAAAGACACGCAAGCGGTGGGCAAAATTTTTGGCGTGTCGCTCGCAAAAAATGCAAAAGTGTATGCGGTGATTTGGACGACCACACCGTGGACTCTGCCTGCCAACCAAGCCGTGTGCGTGCATCCTGAGTTGCGTTATGACCTGATTAAAACGGCAAGGGGATATTTGATATTGGCCTTTGATTTGGCTGCTGCGTGTTTAACGCGCTACCAACTTGCGGGCAGCAATGATAGAGGCGATGGCACGGCGGCATCGTGCGAAGGTGCAGCACTGCAAGGTTTGCGCGTGCAACATCCGTTTAATGATCGCAGCGTGCCGCTCATTTGTGGCGAGCATGTCACGCTAGAGGCGGGGACGGGCTTGGTGCATACCGCTCCGGCGCACGGTGTGGACGATTATGTGGTCGGGCAGAAATATAATTTACCCACGAACAACCCAGTTGCAGACGATGGAAAATTTATTGCCAGTACCGAATTAGTCGGCGGATTATTTGTATGGAAAGCGAATGATGTGGTGGTGGACGCGCTTAAAAATAGCGGCCATTTATTACAGTATGAAAAAATAAAACACAGCTATCCACATTGCTGGCGGCATAAAACGCCGATTATTTTTCGTGCCACGCCGCAATGGTTTATCAGTATGGATAGGCCGACAGATTCTACTGACTCTTCTAATATCTATAGGCAGCTTTATGGAGCCGATTCATTAAGAGCCCGCGCTAATGTATCCGTCGAGCAAACGCAATTTTATCCCTCATGGGGACGCGCTCGCCTCGAAGCGATGATTAAAAATCGTCCCGATTGGTGCGTGTCGCGCCAACGTAGCTGGGGCGTGCCGATGCCATTTTTTATGCATCGCGAAACAGGGCAGTTGCATCCTGATACGCCCGCATTGCTGGAGCAGGTCGCTAAACTTGTTGAACAGCAAGGGATTGAAGCGTGGTTTAGTTTAGATGCGGCAGAATTACTGGGTGCCGATGCCACGCACTATAAAAAATTAACGCATACCCTCGATGTGTGGTTTGACTCTGGTAGCACGCACGAGGCGGTGCTGCGCGGTGATTCGCGTTTGGCTTATCCCGCCGATCTTTATTTAGAAGGCTCGGATCAGCATAGAGGCTGGTTTCAGTCATCGCTTTTAACAAGCTGCGCCATCAATGGCCGTGCGCCTTACGATGCCTTGCTCACGCACGGTTTTGTGGTGGATGGTCACGGCCACAAAATGTCCAAATCGAAAGGCAATGTGATCGCCCCGCAGAAAATTTTGGACACGCTGGGCGCGGATATTCTGCGCCTGTGGGTGGCCTCTACCGACTATTCCGGCGAGATGACCATCTCCGATGAAATCCTCAAGCGCGTGGTGGAAAGCTATCGGCGCATCCGCAACACACTGCGATTTTTACTGGCGAATACCGCAGATTTTGATGTAACCCGCGATGCCTTGCCGGTGACGGATTGGCTGGAGATTGATCGCTACGCGCTGACGATGATTCAAGATTTGCAAGAAGAAATTTTAGCGGACTATGCGCGTTATGAATTTCATTCTGTGGTGCAAAAATTACAGACATTTTGCTCCGAGCAACTGGGCGGATTTTATCTTGATATATTGAAAGACAGGTTGTACACCAGTGCTGAAAACTCAGCTGCGCGCCGCTCTGCACAAAACGCGCTACATCATATTGTGCATAGTTTAACGCGACTCATCGCGCCCATGCTCAGCTTCACCGCTGAGGAAGTGTGGGAAAACTTAAGCAGTAAAAAAGACACCAGCGTGTTTGAGCAGCAATGGCATACGCTGCCTGCTACAGATGAAAGCTCGCTGCAAAATAATTGGACGGTGATTTGTGACTGGCGCGCCAAGGCTAACAAACATATTGAAGATGTACGTGCTGCGGGACTGATTGGGCAAGCCTTAGCGGCAGAGGTGGATATTTATGCAGCGGGGGACGATTACAAAACATTAACACGCCTAGGCGATGATTTACGTTATGTGTTGATTACCTCGCGTGCCACGGTGCATGAAGTTTCCAGCGAAGCTGAGCAAAAAATTGTGGTCACGCCCAGCACGCATAGCAAGTGTGATCGCTGCTGGCATTATCGTGCTGACGTCGGTGTAGATGTACAACACCCACTGTTGTGCGGTAAATGCGTGAGCAATTTATTTGGTAAGGGCGAGGGCAGAAAATATGCGTAGCTTGAGCGGGTGGTTGACCTTGAGTGCGCTGATTATTATCCTCGATCAAATCAGCAAAATCTGGATCACCCAACATTTTCTCTACGGTGAAAGTGTGCCTGTCACCCAATTTTTTAATCTGGTGCTCGTCCATAACAGCGGCGCGGCGTTCAGTTTTCTCAGTAGCGCGGGCGGCTGGCAACGCTGGTTTTTCAGCGCAATCGCGCTGGCTGCCTCCATTTGGATTACTTGGATGTTGCACAAACATCTGCACGAGAAACTATTCTGTTTCGCGCTCGCCCTGATATTAGGTGGCGCGTTGGGCAATTTAATTGATCGCGTGGCCTACGGCTATGTGGTGGACTTCTTGGATTTTTATTGGAATACTTACCACTTCCCCGCGTTTAATATCGCCGATTCGGCCATTACGTGCGGTGCAGCTTTAATGATTTGGGACGGGGTATTCAAGAAGTCCCCAGCGAATGTGAACCAACCATGATGGAGAGATAACATGGAATTATTTTTAGCGAATCCGCGTGGCTTTTGTGCTGGAGTGGACCGTGCGATAGAAATGGTAGAACGCGCATTAGAGCGACATGGCGCGCCCGTTTACGTGCGGCATGAAGTGGTGCACAACCAATTCGTGGTAGAAAATTTACGCATCAAAGGTGCGATATTTATCGAAAATTTAGCCGATGTGCCGCCAGGCAGCCTGCTTATTTTTAGCGCGCATGGCGTATCGCAAGCGGTGCGCCGCGAGGCTGCCGAACGTGGATTTACCTTATTTGATGCGACTTGCCCGCTGGTTACCAAAGTGCATAATGAAGTGGCGCGCCTGCGTGATAAGGGCAAGGAAATTATTATGATCGGCCATGCCGGACACCCAGAAGTCGAAGGCACGATGGGGCAGGGCGAGGGGATGCACTTGGTCGAGTCGCCCGCCGATGTGAAGCTGCTTGATGTGCGCGATAGCGACAACCTCGCATTTGTGACGCAAACCACGCTCTCGATAGACGACACCGCCACCATCATCGCGGCACTCAAAGCGCGCTTTCCCAGCATCATCGCGCCGAAAAAAGACGACATCTGCTACGCCACGCAAAATCGACAGGATGCGGTGAAGGTCTTGGCGCAACAATGCGATGTGGTGATTGTTGTCGGCTCGCCCAGTAGCTCGAATTCTAACCGCCTACGCGAGGTGGCATTTAACATGAACATTCCCGCTTATTTAGTTGATAATGCTGATGAAGTTAAAAAAGAATGGCTGGTTGGAAAATTAAATGTCGGTATTACTGCTGGTGCTTCTGCACCCGAGGTGCTAGTGAAAGATGTTATTGCGAGGTTGCAAGTGTTGGGTGCGACGAGCGTAAAAGAGCTGGATGGCATACAAGAAAATGTGGTGTTTCCGTTGCCGAAGGCATTGCAAGTATTGGGGTAAAAATAGCCAACAGGCTGCTAGGTCTGTTTATGGAAAAGGGCAGAGTTACATGGTGTAATTTGATGTAGATGATGTGCGCATTCAATATAAAAGCCTCGTGCGGCTGATCCTTTAACACGCCCAAAATAGCTTATTCAAAGGATTTTTTTAATGCAAAAAATAACGAAAGCCGTATTTCCCGTAGCAGGATTAGGAAGCCGCTTTTTGCCTGCGACCAAGGCCAGTCCTAAGGAGATGATGCCTGTAGTCGATAAGCCGCTGATTCAATATGCCGTGGAAGAGGCCGTAGCGGCTGGGATCACCGATATGATTTTTATTACGGGGCGCAACAAGCGTGCTATCGAAGATCATTTTGATAAGGCATATGAGGTAGAAGCGGAGCTGGCAGCACGAGGAAAATTAGCGTTGCTACGCGCCGTGCAAGAGGTGATCCCCAAGCATGTGAATTGTATTTATATCCGTCAGCCAGAGGCGTTGGGTCTAGGTCATGCGGTGCTATGCGCGCAACCGATTGTGCAGAATGAACCCTTTGCAGTGATTCTGGCGGATGATTTAATTGATGGCGAGACATCGGTGATTCAACAAATGGTGGGGGTTTATGAGCGTTACCAATCATCGATATTGGGTGTGCAAAATGTCCCTCGCACGCAAACCAATCAATACGGCATTGTCAGCAGCCAGCCATTAGAAGCTGATGTTGAGCAAGTAAATGGCATTGTGGAAAAACCCGAGCCTGCGGACGCGCCGTCGACTCTAGCGGTGGTGGGACGTTACATTTTAACGCCGCGTATTTTTCATCACTTGGCGCGTGTGCAAGCAGGCGCGGGCGGCGAAATTCAATTAACTGACGGTATTGCCGCGCTGATGCAGGAAGAGAAACTGTTGGCCTATCGCTTTGCGGGTACGCGCTACGATTGCGGCTCTAAGCTGGGTTACCTCAAGGCTACTGTGGCGTTTGGTCTGAAACATCCTGAGCTACGCGATGATTTTTCCGCGTATTTAAAAACACTGTAATCACTTTGTTTAAAGATTCAGTATGACGCAATCCACACAACAAATATTAGAAACGTTGCAGCAGGCCGATTTAATTATGAGCGCGGAGGCAGTCGATACTGCAGTCATGCAAGTGGCGCGTGAAATTAATGAAGCACTCGGCCACGCTCACCCTTTAGTGCTTTCAGTTATGGGGGGCGCGGTGGTGTTTACGGGGCAATTACTACCCCTGCTAAATTTTCCGCTGGATTTTGATTACGTGCATGTTTCACGTTACGGCAAAAAACAGCAGGGCGGTGAATTGCTGTGGCATGTAGAGCCACGAGAAAATATTGCAGGGCGCGTGGTATTGGTGCTGGATGATATTTTGGATGAAGGCGAGACAATGGCCGCGATCAAACAACGGGTTTTAAATTTAGGCGCGACCGCTTTTTATTGTGCGGTGTTCGCGGATAAATTAAATGGTAAACCTAAACCAATACGCGCAGATTTTGTGGGAACTACTTTGCCGAATCGCTTTGTATTTGGCTTTGGTATGGATATACACGGTGCGTGGCGTAATTTGCCCGCCATTTACGCGCTCAAAAAATAGGGCAATAAAAAAGCAGCGCAATTAAAAAAGAGGAAAAATAAATGTTAGCCATTATTGACAGAACAGGTTTAGCGCAATTATCTAATTTGGAAATTATTCACCGACAAGTCATGCGTACCCCCTATGGCGAGCCTTCCGGCGCACTTACATTTGCGCGCTTAGGCGAGCAAGAGATTATGTTCCTAGCGCGGCACAGTGCCAGCCATGCCATTCCAGCTCACCGCGTAAATTATCGCGCTAACCTATGGGCACTACAAGAGCAGGGTGCCAAGCGCGTGATCTCTATTGCACTAGCAGGCGGCATTCGTGCCGACTTATCGCCGGGTACCGTCATCGTGCCGGATCAAATTATTGATTACACCTATGGGCGAGAATTCACATTTTTTGATGAGCGCGACCAGCCGCCTAAACACGTTGATTTCTCTCTGCCGTACACCCCCAGTTTGCGTCAAAAAATTTTAGATGCGGCGCAGCGAATTAACACGCCCTGCCTGAATGGTGGCGTGTATGCAGCTATGCAAGGGCCACGTTTGGAAACAGTGGCCGAGGTCAATCGTATGGAGCGCGACGGCGCAGATATGGTCGGCATGACCGGAATGCCAGAAGCTGCGCTGGCCAGAGAGTTAGGCTTAGATTATGCCGCGATTGCAGTGATCGTGAACCACGCGGCGGGGCGCGGTAGCAGTATCAATGGTGTGCACATGGAAAGTATCAACGCGGTAACACAGCCCGCGATGGCGCAAGTGCGTGGCATCTTGGAAAGCATGGTAAGCCATGATGGTGAGTACGACAATGGCAATTAAAGAAGTATTGCAAATGGGTGATGCGCGATTGTTGGAGCGCGCCAAAGAGGTAAATTTGTTTAACACACCCGCCCTGCATAATTTGTTAAAGGATATGCGTGACACCATGCAAGCCTTGGATGGCGCAGGGTTGGCCGCCCCACAAATTGGGGTCGATTTGCGCGTAGTTATTTTTGGCATTGAACAAAATCCGCGCTACCCCGATGCAGAAGCCGTGCCGCAAACCGTGCTGATTAACCCCATCATCACGCCATTGAGTGAAGGTGTGGAAGACGGCTGGGAGGGCTGCTTAAGCGTACAAGGAATGCGCGGCTTAGTGCCGCGTTACAAGGCTATTCGATACAGCGGCTTCGATGAAATAGGTACGCCGATCGACCGCACCGTCAGCGGGTTTCACGCGCGCGTGGTGCAGCACGAATGCGATCATCTCGATGGAATTTTATACCCGATGCGGATTAAAGACATGCGAAATTTTGGCTTCAGCGACGTGCTGTTTCCGGGGGAGGATTTGCAGGACGATTGATTTTGGTTGCAGAAATATTGTTGGGCTTTATTTTATTCAGCCCAACCTACTGTACTGAGACACTGCCAAAATTTTGGATAAATAAAAACCACAGGGATCGCCTGTGGTTTTTTACGTGGTGGTGGTTATTTTTTGGAGAGTGAGTCTATGTGTGCAAGGAAGGGCTTGAATCGACTGCTGACAATTGCCGAGGGGTCGGCTGTGCCGAAGGTGGAAGTGCCTGCGTTGTTGTTAAGCCCGCGAGTGACGCGCATTTTTACTACGCTGGCAGCGGCTATTTTGCGAAACTCAGCAATGGGCATAACGAATCTACGGCTAGATTGCTTTATGGTCATGTCGTGATCTGTCACAGTGCTGTTACTGCGAATGTTTTCAATAATCACGCTGTCCGCTTTAAATTCCACCTCGCGGATAATTTCATTTTGCATCACAAGCCCGGCGATAATAATCACTTCATTTGGGTACTTGGTTGACCACTCAAATCCCAACACATGCCATGCATCAGAAATGCTTGCACTTGAGTTAACTGCGGGTTGTCGGACTATGGTTGAGTTATCAAAATCATCTTTTAATATTTCTGCACTGGGGGCTACGGCGGCGTTCATTGATGCACATCCAGTTAAAAAAATTACAGTTAGCGTATAAATTAATTTATTCATTTTTTGAATCTCCACAAAGTTGAGGGTGAGTTGAATTTGTAATTGTATTCTATTGTATTATTTTTTTGGTTTGATGTGTTTGTTTGAGTGCGGTAGGTTGGGCTAAATGCAATGAAGCCCAACAATCAAGGCGTAGCACTAACCAGGATGTGTCATTTTTTCAGCTTGCACCCACTGCTCAAATTCTGCTTCCGTGACATAACCTAATTCTAATGCTGCACCCTTCAGCGTGCTACCTTGCTGATGTGCGTGTTTGGCAATTTTGGCGGCTTTATCGTAACCGATGTGCGGCGTGAGGGCGGTGACCAGCATCAGCGATTGACTCAGCAGTTCATTGATACGCTCGCGATTCGGCTGAATGCCTTGCACGCAATGTTCGTTAAAACTTTCCATGCCATCCGCCAGCAGACGCACGCTCTGCAAGTAATTGTGGATAATGAGTGGCTTGAAAACATTCAATTCAAAATTTCCCGATGCGCCGCCGATGTTGATCGCCACATCGTTGCCCAACACTTGGCAACAGAGCATAGTCAAGGCTTCGCACTGGGTGGGATTGACTTTGCCGGGCATGATGGAGCTGCCGGGTTCGTTTTCGGGAATGCTGATTTCACCCAAGCCAGAGCGCGGGCCGGAGGCCAACCAGCGTATGTCGTTGGCAATTTTCATCAACGATGCCGCCAGCGATTTGAGTATGCCGTGGCTGGATAGCAACGCGTCGTGCGAGGCCAGTGCGGCGAATTTATTGTCCGCACTGGTGAATGGCAGCTCGCAAGTGAGGGCTAAATGGCCCGCGACCTGCGCCCCAAATTCGCGATGAGTATTCAATCCTGTTCCGACCGCAGTACCGCCCACAGCCAGTTCGTAGAGAGCGGGGAGGGTGGCGGTAATCATAGCTTCGGCATGATTGAGTTGCGCGACATAACCGGAAAATTCTTGCCCCAAGGTGATGGGTGTTGCGTCTTGCAAATGCGTGCGGCCAATTTTGATGATGTCGTTAAAGTGGTGTGATTTTTCTGCCAAGGATTCGCGCAAAGCAGTTAACGCGGGCAACAAATCTTCGGTGAGCGCGAGGCAGGCCGAGACGTGCATGGCGGTGGGGAAAATGTCGTTGGACGATTGCCCTAGGTTCACTTCGTCGTTTGGATGCACCAATCTTTCCGTGCCGCGTTTGCCACCCAATAATTCTGAAGCGCGATTGGCCAACACTTCATTCAAGTTCATATTGGTTTGCGTGCCTGAGCCAGTTTGCCAAATTGATAAGGGAAATTCATGCTCATGCTGCCCCGCTAAAATTTCATCGGCGGCAGTGGCAATGGCACTGGCTTTGTCCGCATTTAACAAACCCAGATCGCGATTAACCAAAGCACAAGCACGCTTAATAGTAGCCAATGCATCGATCAATTTTGTGGGCATTTTCTCATTTGAAATATCGAAAAATTCTAAGGAGCGTTGCGTTTGCGCGCCCCATAAGCGATCCGAGGGTACCTCGATATTGCCGAAGGAATCGCGTTCTGTTCTGTGTTGTTGGATTTTATTTTGGGTCATGATTTTTCACTGGATTACTGCGCGATTAATTCGCGCAACACATACGGCAAAATGCCGCCGTGACGGTAGTAGTCCACTTCTATCGGGGTATCAATGCGCGCTAACAGCGTGACTTTTTGCGTGCTGCCATCAGCGCGTTTGATGGTTAAAATCACATCTTGCTGCGGCTTAAGATCATCGTTAATGCCGCTCAGGTCGAAGGTTTCGTCACCCTTTAATTGCAGCGAGGTTGCGCTATCATCATTTTTAAATTGCAGTGGAATGACTCCCATCATGACTAAGTTGCTGCGATGAATTCGCTCATAGCTGCGCGCCACCACGGCTTTTACACCCAGTAGTTGCGTGCCTTTAGCCGCCCAATCACGCGAGGAGCCAGTGCCATATTCTTCACCCGCAAACACGACCGTGTCTGTGCCATCAGCGATATGCTTCATCGCGGCTTCGTAAATTGACATTTGCTTGCCTTGATAAAGTGTATAGCCGCCTTCAACGCGTTTGCCTTGAGCATCAGCTGGTAGCATGAGATTTTTGACCCGCACGTTGGCGAACGTGCCGCGTATCATTACTTCATGGTTGCCGCGCCGTGCGCCATAGCTGTTGAAATCTTTCGCCTCTACCCCTTTATTCAGTAAATATTGTCCCGCCGGGCTGCTGGCCTTGAAGCTGCCCGCTGGGCTGATGTGGTCGGTCGTAACCGAGTCGCCAAAAATGCCGAGCGGCTTGGCGTTCTTTATTTCTTTAACTTTATGCGTCGACATGCTGAAGCCATCAAATAGCGGCGGTCTAGCAATGTAGGTCGAGTCATCCCACTTATATTGATTGCCGAGGGGTGCTTGAATGCCGTTCCACAGCGGTAAGTCTTTTGTCAAATTGCTATACAGGCTTTGATAAACTTTCGGATTGGCGGCAAATTGCATCACTGCGGCAATTTCTTGGTTGCTCGGCCATATATCTTTTAAGTAAATTGGGCGACCATTTTTATCCGTGCCGAGTGGTTCGCTATCCAAATTAATATTCACTTTTCCAGCCAACGCAAACGCCACGACCAGCGGAGGACTAGCAAGGAAATTGGCTTTGATATTGGCGTGGATGCGCGCTTCAAAATTGCGATTACCAGACAACACCGCTGCGGCGATGAGATCATTTTTGATGATTGCCTCTTCGATTTCAGCGCGCAAGGGGCCTGAGTTTCCAATGCACGTGGTGCAGCCGTAGCCGACCAAACGAAAGCCGAGTGCTTCCAGATAGGGCATTAAACCGGATTGATTGAGGTAATCGGTGACCACGCGCGAGCCGGGAGCCAGCGAAGTTTTAATATGGGGCTGCACGCGTAAACCCGCTTCCACGGCCTTTTTTGCGAGCAAGCCTGCTGCTAGCATGACGCTCGGATTAGAGGTGTTGGTGCAAGAAGTGATGGCTGCGATCAACACATCGCCATGGCCGATTTGGATTTCAGATATTGGGGGCGAGGTGTTTGCGCCATGTGCAGCCGCATCGTGTGCAGCGGCGGTCGGATGCAAATCCATCATTTCGATTTCGCTGGCCGCGCTGCTGCTATGGCTACCTAGCTTAATTTTTCCAGAGGGCGCGCTAGCACCATTTTGCAAACCACCACCGGGTATATTTTGCTCATGCTGCGTTAAGGTCACGGTGTAACGTTGGCTCAATTTTTCCGGTGCCTGATTAAATCCATTTTCAGCCGTAGGTTTGCTGAATAATGTGTTGAAGTTTGTTTGCATATTGGACAGCGTTACTCGGTCTTGAGGTCGCTTGGGGCCGGCTAAAGAAGGTTGCACGCTGCTTAAATCTAGCTCAACGACTTTGCTGTAATCAATGTCGCCAGCCATGGGGATGCCGTACAAACCTTGCGCCTTGTAATAGGCACGACATGCGTCGATTTCATCATCACTGCGACCAGTGCTGCGCAAATACTCTATCGTGACATCATCTACCGGGAAGAAGCCCATGGTCGCGCCATATTCGGGAGCCATGTTGGCGATGGTGGCGCGATCTGGCAGGGCGAGTGCGGCAGCACCCGCACCAAAAAACTCGACAAATTTACCCACAACTTTTTGGCTGCGTAATAATTCGGTCACCGTTAAAACTAAATCGGTTGCGGTGACGCCTTCGCGCAATTTTCCAACGAGATGTACGCCCACGACATCGGGCGTTAAAAAATAAACGGGCTGGCCTAACATGCCCGCTTCCGCTTCAATGCCACCCACGCCCCAGCCCACCACGCCCAGCCCGTTAATCATGGTGGTGTGGCTGTCTGTGCCGACCAAGGTGTCTGGGTAATAAATCTTTCCTTCGGTGCTGTCTTTGCTCAGCACGCCGCGTGCGAGATGTTCCAAATTCACTTGATGGACGATGCCCACGCCTGGCGGCACAGCTTTGAATGTTTCAAATGCTTGCATTCCCCATTTTATAAATTTATAGCGTTCATTATTACGGTCAAACTCTATGCCCATGTTGAGTTGCAGCGCGTCAGGGCGATTGTAATAATCCACTTGCACGGAATGGTCTACCACCAAATGCACGGGGACGAGCGGTTCAATCATGCTGGGGTTGCGCCCCATTTTTGCAGCGGCATCGCGCATGGCAGCGAGGTCTGCTAAGAGCGGCACGCCAGTAAAATCCTGCAAAACAATGCGTGCGACGAGGAATGGAATTTCTTCAGTGCGCGCTGCATTGGGCTGCCAGCCTGCGAGTTGGCGGATGTGAGCTTCGGTGATGCGCTTGCCATCATAGTTGCGAAGCACGGATTCCAGCACGATGCGAATAGAAACAGGCAGGCGGGAAATTTTCCCCAGTCCCGCTTTTTCAAGTGCTCGCAACGAATAAAGTAGGCTTGTCTCTCCACTGGCAAGCGTGAGTGTTGTTCGAGAATTGAATAAATTGTGTGGCATGACGGGTATCCCAGTATGAGCTAATTGCAATTGCAATTATAGACAGGATACGCAACAAAGGGGGGGCGGCGAACGATTAAGATGCCCTAAATTATGGTTATTCAGGGCTTGGGTGTGGCTGGAAGCAACTGTTCCCGGTATTTTTTAAGGCAACCAAGCAGAGGGGAAGGTGATAATCGACATCACCGAAACCAAGGTTGCGAAGACAGCCACAAACACTAAGAACAGTGCCGCAATTGCTAAAATGCTACGACAGACATCAATAAACATGACAAGCCCTCTCTCTTGAAGTTCTCAAGGTTGTTGAATTTTTCGGATTACTTTTACTTCAGGTAGCCGAAACTTATTGCCCCGCAGGCCCTGAAGATCCTAATCCCCCGATAGAAAGCGGAAATTGGATTATGTTCATCGCCCAAAATGCCAGAATAAAAAATGCCGATATAAACAAAAACGCACCAATGAACCATAGTACGCTTCGTTTTGTGCTGCTGGTTTCATCGTCTAGGCTGACATCATCGCTTCCAAACCCCTGCTCAACATCTTGCTCAAACTCTTTCTCTTTCATGATATTACTCCCCATAAAAATGAACTTTGAGATACGTTATCAACAGGCGTGCCGTGTTGATCTGCCGATGGGTGAATGGTCTGCCTAATTAAGCGAAATGTCTATATGTTTTCTTCTGGAAATAGGGAGTAGAATGGACTTTTGAGTCGCACTACAACTACCGAGAATTATCTGGCCGAGAATTATTTGGCTATTTGCTTTTCACGAATTTCATCCAAGGTTTTGCAATCAATACATAGCGTAGCGGTGGGTCTGGCTGACAGCCTTTCTAACCCGATTTCAATCCCGCACTTGTCGCAATAGCCGTATTCTCCGCTCTCTATCTTGGTTAGCATCTCGTCAATTTTTTTAATTAACTTTCTTTCGCGGTCGCGGTTGCGTAGTTCTAATGCCATTTCTGATTCTTGACTGGCACGGTCATTGGGGTCTGCAAACACTGTCGCTTCATCTTGCATAATGTGCACTGCCCGATCAATTTCCTCACCTAGATCATGCTTGATATTATTTAGCGTGAGGCGAAAATAATCGAGCTGCTTGGGATTCATATAAGCCTCCCCTTTTTTCGCTTTATAAGGGGCGTTAGATTTCTGGGGTTGTACGGGCATGAAATATCTCCAAAAACATTTATGAGCAAACAAAATTAAGCTAAATCAAAAAATAATAATTCATTATGGCTTAGGCAAAATTTTTAACCGCGCTTTAATATCAGAAATGTAGATGGGTCGCAACTGATTTATCTAATGTGGCTGCGTTCTGATTGCTTGCACAAGGACTTACAAAATTTGAAAATTCATTTTTTTTAGCATACTGACCAAGAGAATCAACGGAAGTCCCACCAACGCATTGGGGTCATCGCCTTGCATTTTGTTGATAAGCACAATTCCTAAACTTTCAAATTTCGCGCTGCCCGCACAGTGATAAGGTTGTTCTTTGCGTAAATAAGATTCAATATCGTTCTCGCTTAATTCGCGGAACTGCGCTTGGTTCTCAGCAACTTCGGTCAGCATAACGCCGGAACGCGCATTTAATAAGGTGAGTGCAGTATAAAAATAAACCGTTTGTCCGCTCATGGAGCGCAGTTGCTTCATTGCATTCTCGTGTGTAAGCGGTTTGCCTATGAGTTGCGTACCTAACACTGCAACTTGATCTGAACCAATAATGAATGCATCGGGATACATGACAATAGCCGCCCCTGCTTTTGCTTGCGACAACCTTAGCGCAACTTGTTTCGCGCCTTCTTCAGGACGCGGTGTTTCATCTACGTTAGGAGAAAATGTTTGAAAAGGTATCCCCAGAGACTGTAAAAGCTTACTACGATAAACAGAAGTAGATGCCAAAACAAGTGGCTGTGAGGCAGTAGGCTGAGCGTTCAAATGGGGGCTTTCCATGCAGTCTTCTTTTGACAGAAATGGTTGGACTGGATATTATGCGCGCCTCATGGTTTCACAGCAACTCTCCCATGGCTTTGCGGCAACTGTTAGACAGCTTAGATTTCGCCTACGGCGGTAAGGAATTGCATGGCGAAGTGCCTTGGCTGGAATTGCCTCGGTTACGGGATGTGTTGGTAGATTCTGCCCATAACCATGCACAAAAGTTGAATTTCACCTTGCGTGGGTATCGGCATAAAAATGATAGCCCAATGCTAGCTCTTACTTTGAGCGGAGCATGTGAGTTGATCTGCCAGCGTTGTTTGCAAAAGTTTTTATACTCGGTCAATTTAACTCACTCGCTGTTGTTGGTAACAGATGAAAAATTAAGTGATTTGGCGATTGAGGACGAGCCTGCGGAAGTAGACAGCATCGTCGCCAGCACCCATCTGGATGTGCTGGATTTATTGGAAGAAGAGTTTTTGCTGAGCTTGCCTTTTGCCCCTAAACATGCCGATGAGTCGTGTGAAAATCTGGCCGCACTGGGTGTGATGGATGCAAAAAATAAAGGTGTGGTAGAAGTAACAAAAGGCACTGAAAGAAATCCATTTGCGGCACTTGCTGGATTAAAATTGAAATAAATTATTGTAGTTTTGTAAGGAGTTAACATGGCTGTTCAACAAAATAAAAAGTCCCCATCTAAGCGCGGTATGCATCGTGCTCACGATTTTATCAAAGCTCCAACATTAGCCATTGAGCCATCCACAGGCGAAGCACACCTGCGGCATCACATCAGCCCGACAGGTTACTATCGCGGCAAAAAAGTTGTTAAAGCAAAAGGCGATTAATTCCGCCGCATTGATTTATCCGGCAACAAATTATTGTGCTCAATTGGTTGGCGGCCAGTTGAGCATGGTTATGCTGTCCTTCTTATTTTTTAACATTCAAGTCACGAGGGTTACTCGGTGGATGTCACAATAGCGATAGATGCTATGGGCGGCGATCATGGGGCGCACGTTACGGTTCCTGCCGCGCTGGAGTATTTGCAAAAACACCCCGATGACAACATTATTCTGGTTGGTTTGCCGGAAGCCATCGAGGCTGAATTACGTACTGCTAACGCATCCGTCGGGCCCCACTTACGCATTCATGCCGCGAGCGAAATCGTGGGGATGGATGAATCTCCGCAACTCGCCTTGCGAAATAAAAAAGACTCTTCCATGCGCGTGGCCATTAACATGGTTAAAAGCGGTGAGGCAATGGCCTGTGTGAGCGCGGGCAATACCGGTGCGTTGATGGCGACTGCGCGTTATGTATTGAAGATGCTGCCAGGGATAGATAGGCCTGCTATCGCTTCCTATTTGCCGACCATCAAAGGTCAGGTTTGCATGTTGGATTTGGGTGCTAATGTTGACTGCAACGCAGAGCATTTGCTCCAGTTTGCCTTGATGGGTACGGCTTTGGTGAGCGCGGTTGAACATAAAGATAAGCCGACAGTCGGCTTGTTAAACATCGGCAGCGAAGATATTAAAGGCACAGAAGTAGTTAAACAGGCGGCTGAATTATTGCGCCGCAGCGACCTGAATTTTTTCGGCAATGTTGAAGGCAACGATATTTTTAAGGGCGTAACCGATATTGTGGTGTGCGATGGTTTTGTCGGAAACGTCGCGCTAAAAACAACTGAAGGATTAGCGCAAATGTTGGGCGGATTTCTGCGGGAAGAATTTAGCCGCAATATATTCACGAAATTTGCAGCATTTGTAGCCATGCCTGTATTAAAAAAATTTAAGCGACGGGTCGATCATCGTCGTTACAATGGTGCCAGTTTATTGGGTTTAAAGGGCATTGTTTTAAAAAGTCACGGCTCGGCAGATAAGCTGGCATTTCTCTGCGCCATTGAACGCGCCGCCGAAGAAGCGCGGGGCGGCATGTTGCATCACATCACCAGCCATCTTGAAGCTTGGCATATCAAACAAAATAACGCGGCAGGAGACTCCTGATGTATTCAAAAATTATTGGCACGGGCGGCTACCTTCCCGCAAAAATTTTAACAAACTTTGATTTAGAAAAAATAGTTGATACGTCACATGACTGGATATTTAGCCGCAGCGGCATTACTCAGCGACACATCGCGGATGAACAAGAAAGCACCAGCGATCTGGCTCTATACGCCAGCCGTCGCGCACTGGAAGCTGCTGGTATACGCGCAGATGAAATTGATTTAATCATCGTCGCCACTACTACCCCCGATCAAATATTCCCCAGCACCGCCTGCATTCTGCAAGATAAATTAGGTAATAAACATGCCGCCGCATTCGATGTGCAAGCGGTGTGCAGTGGTTTTGTTTACGCGCTGAATACCGCTGATTTATTCATTCGCAGCGGACAGGTGCGTAACGCTTTAGTGGTTGGCGCAGAAGTTTTATCGCGCATTTTGGATTGGAATGATCGCACCACTTGTGTGTTGTTTGGTGACGGTGCGGGCGCAGTGGTATTGCAGTGCAGCGACACACCCGGCATCCTTTCTTCAAAATTACACGCGGATGGCAGCCAGCGCGAAATGCTCGCCGCTAAAGGCAGTATCCGCAATGGCGCGGTGCAAAACAATCCCTTCATCACGATGGATGGTAAAGGTGTGTTCAAGTTTGCAGTAACAGTATTGAGTGAAGTGGTGGAAGAGGTGCTGGCAGAAAACAAAATGACCCACGCCGATATTGACTGGCTGGTGCCACACCAAGCCAACGTCCGCATCATGGAAGCCACTGCCAAAAAACTGAATTTGAGTTTAGATAAAGTGGTAATTACCGTCGCGACACATGGCAATACTTCTGCTGCCTCTATTCCGCTGGCACTCGATACAGCCGTGCGCGATGGACGCATTAAGGCTGGGCAGCATGTGTTATGCGAAGCCGTAGGCGGTGGATTCACCTGGGGTGCAGTATTGTTGAAGTGGTAAATTTCTGGGCATTTCTAAAAATCCAACTTCTGTCGCTATACTGTGTTTTTCACAAAAAATCACCCTTAACACATAACACATAACACATATGCGTAGTCTCACAATTTATTCGCGCCTCATCTATTGATAACTTGGTTTAGCTTGGCAATTTGAATTTTTAGGGACACCCTTAATTAATGTTTATTTAATTAATGTTTATTTTTGAATAACGATGAATAAATTTGCATTTGTTTTTCCGGGGCAGGGCTCGCAGTCACGCGGCATGATGGAAGGCTACAGCGATTTCGCAGTGGTGCAGGACACCTTCGCTGAAGCGTCTGAAGTCCTCAAACAAGATTTATGGCAACTGGCCGCCGCAGGCACAGATGCGGAACTCAACGCAACAGTGAACACGCAACCGTTGATGCTCACCGCTGGCGTGGCGGTGTTTCGCGCTTGGCAAAATTCGCAAGCCCCCATGCCGCACATGCTTGCTGGACATAGCTTGGGCGAATACAGCGCGTTGGTAGCCAGCGGTGCTTTACGCTTTGCGGATGCCCTGCCCTTAGTTCGCTATCGCGCCGAATGTATGCAGCAGGCTGTACCAGAAGGAATGGGCGGCATTGCAGCCATACTGGGTTTGGATGACGACGCAGTACGTGCCGTGTGTGCCGAAGCGGCGCAGCAAGAAGTGTTGGAAGCGGTTAATTTTAATACCCCTGGACAAGTCGTTATTGCCGGTAATCGTGCCGCAGTAGAACGCGGTATGGAACTAGCCAAAGCGCGTGGTGCAAAACGTGCGGTGATGCTGCCGATGAGCGTGCCGTCGCATTGCAGTTTGCTTCGCGGCGCAGCAGAAAAATTACGTCAATATTTGCAAAGCATTCCCTTCCGAACTCCAAGTATTCCTGTCATCCATAACGCGGATGTGGCGAGCTACGCCGATACCGCCGCCATTAAAGACGCATTGGTGCGACAACTGTATTTCCCCGTGCGCTGGGTCGAAACAATCCAATATTTTGGGAAACAAGACATCACACATAATGTCGAGTGCGCGCCGGGTCGCGTGTTAGTTGGGTTGAACAAGCGCATCGACACAAATCAACAAGCGTTGGCATTGCCTGACAATGCTTCTTTTAAAACTGTTTTAACCGCTTTAACGGGGGAATAAAATGAGCTTACAAGGACAAATCGCACTGGTAACCGGAGCAAGCCGTGGCATCGGGCGGGGCATCGCGCTGGAGCTGGGCAAACAAGGCGCAGTGGTGATCGGCACCGCCACCACACAAAAAGGCGCGGATGCCATCAGCGAATACATGAGTGCTGCTGATATTACAGGTTGCGGCCTGACATTGAATGTACTCGACGCAATGCAAATTGAGCAGATGCTCGGTACGATTAAAAGTAAATATGGCGAAGTCTCTATTCTTGTAAATAATGCTGGGATCACCCGCGACAACCTGCTGGTGCGTATGAGCGAAGAAGAATGGGATGACGTGCTGGCCACCAACTTAAAATCTGTTTTTCGCTTGAGCCGTGCCGTGCTGAGACCCATGATGAAAGCGCGCCAAGGGCGCATCATTAACATCTCTTCGGTGATCGGTAGCACGGGTAATCCTGGGCAGGCCAATTATGCCGCTTCCAAAGCGGGGTTGATGGGCTTTAGCAAATCGTTGGCGCGTGAAATTGGCAGCCGCAGCATCACTGTCAATTGTATCGCACCAGGATTTATCGAAACCGACATGACTGAAGCCCTAACCGCAGAGCAACGTGAGAAGTTATTGCAGGATGTGCCGCTGCAACGCCTAGGTCAAGTGGCAGATATTGCCGCAGCGGTGATATTTTTAGCAGGCACTGGTGCGTCATATATAACCGGCACAACTTTGCATGTTAATGGCGGTTTGCACATGGATTAGTGCTTAACTCCGCTCAATTGTTATCAACGCAACCAAAATTTATATTTTAAATCTTATTGCCCACCCGCTGCATAACAATTATTTGTTGGGGAATTAAAGCAAGTTTGATAGAATGCCGCAGCTTTTTGAACTTTAACCACTGTAGGGAGAGTTACATGTCTAGTATTGAACAACGTGTCAAAAAAATCGTCGCCGAGCAACTGGGTGTAAATGAATCTGAAGTTAAAAACGAGTCTTCCTTTGTGAATGATTTGGGTGCTGATTCCTTGGATACCGTTGAATTGGTTATGGCTTTGGAAGAAGAATTTGAATGCGAAATTCCGGATGAGGCCGCAGAAAAAATCACCACCGTGCAGCAGGCTATTGATTACGTCAATGCCAACCCGAAGTAACTTCATCCCCCCTCTTTTAATACAAGCAGATCTCCGTGAATCCAAGCTCAACGAAGCGTAGAGTGGTTGTAACTGGCATGGGGATTGTTTCCCCGGTTGGTACCGGCATTCCCCAAGCGTGGCAAAACATTGTTGACGGTAAGTCGGGCATCACCCGCGTTACCCGATTTGATGCCAGCCCTGTTGCTTCCCAGATAGCGGGCGAGGTTAAAAACTTTGATGTCACCCAATATCTGTCTGCTAAAGAGGCACGGCGTATGGATATTTTCATCCATTACGGCTTGGTAGCTGGCATGGAGGCGGTGAAAGATGCAGGACTAGAGGTCACCGAGCAAAACGCCGAGCGCATCGGTGTAAATATTGGCTCTGGCATAGGTGGTTTGCCGATGATTGAAGATACGCATAACGATTATTTGGCCGGCGGCGCACGTAAAATTTCGCCGTTCTTTATTCCCGGCACGATTATTAACATGATCTCCGGCAATTTGTCGATTATGTACGGATTTAAGGGCCCTAATTTGGCGATGGTGACGGCCTGCACCACTGCGGCTCACTGTATTGGCGAATCTGCACGCATCATCGAATATGGAGATGCCGATGTCATGGTTGCCGGTGGTTCGGAGTCGTGCATTTCAGTGCTGGCGATGGGTGGATTTTCTTCAGCGCGCGCGCTGTCTACGCGAAATGATGATCCCACCACTGCTAGCCGCCCGTGGGACAAAGGTCGCGATGGATTTGTTATGGGTGAGGGGGCAGGCGTAGTGGTGCTAGAAGAATATGAACACGCCAAAGCCCGTGGTGCAAAAATTTACGCCGAAGTGGCGGGCTACGGCATGAGTGCCGATGCCTACCACATGACTGCACCCAGTGAAAACGGCGAAGGCGCGGCGCGCTGTATGCGTAATGCCTTACGCAATGCTGGGTTAAATGTGGATCAAGTGGACTATATTAACGCGCACGGCACGTCCACTCCGCTGGGCGACTTAGCCGAAACAATGGCGATGAAGCTATGTCTGGGCGAGCATGCTAAAAAGGTGAAGGTCAGCTCGACCAAGTCTATGACAGGTCATCTGCTGGGTGCTGCGGGTGGAGTCGAAGCCATATTTTCCATATTGGGTATTTATCACCAAATTGCGCCCCCCACTATCAATTTGCATGAACCCAGTGAAGGATGTGACTTGGATTACGTTGCCAATACTGCGCGCAAAATGAAAATGGATGTGGCTATGTCAAATTCATTTGGTTTTGGTGGAACAAACGGCTCCTTGGTTTTTCGTAAAATTTAACCGCTGGCATGGAATCTACCATGCACATAGTCAATGGCAATCTAGTCAACCAAATGCTGGCAGATCATGTGTCAGCAGGGCAATTTAGCGTCCATGATCGCGGGTTGCTCTATGGTGATGGCGTGTTTCGCACCATGCGTGCATCTGCTGGACAAATCCTCCATTGGTCTCGGCACTATCAAAAATTACAGCAAGACTGTATCCGCTTAAACATCGCCTGTCCCAGTGCTGTCTTGCTCGGCGAAGAAATGCAGTCGTTGTTGCAACAACATCCCAACGGCGTAGCCAAAATCATTATTACCAGAGGCTCGCAAACTGAGCGGGGTTATCGTCCCACGCCCAATGCCGTACCCACACGCATTCTAAGTGTATTCCCATTACATCCCTACCCAGAAACGTTCTACACGCAAGGTATTAAGCTACGGGTCTGCCAGCTACGCTTGGCGCACCAACCCCGGCTTGCTGGAATCAAGCATTTAAACCGACTTGAAAATGTCTTGGCAGCAGCAGAATGGAACGATGCTGAGATTGCCGAAGGAGTAATGTTGGATATGACAGATAATGTCATTGAAGGCACGCGCAGCAACCTTTTTGTGGTACATGCAGACATCCTATATACACCTAGCTTGGCTTATTGCGGCGTGGCTGGGGTGCAGCGCGATAGAGTAATGGAGTGGGCAGCCAAGCATGGCTTAACATGCAAAATTGAGCAGTTCAGCTTAACCAAGTTATGGGCGGCAGATGAAGTATTTTTAGTCAATAGCCTCATTGGGTTGTGGCCAGTACGCGAGTTACAAGCAAAAACTTGGAGCCAATTCCCAGTTAGTCGGCAAATACAAAAATGGTTGAGTTATGCTGACAATTAAACGCATATTATTGATTTTATGTGTATTTTTTATATTTCTGGCAGGCGTGATTGGCTATCTGGCCGCCCGCCCGCTAACCCTTGCTAACTTGCCTATAGCATTTACGCTAGGCAAGGGTAGCAGCTTGAGCGGCGTTACCCAGCAGTTACAAACAATGGGGATTCTTAATAATGAAACAGATGGACACGTATTCACCCTAGTGGGGCGCGTACTGGGTTTGTCCACCCAAATTAAAGCCGGACGTTACAAAATCAAGGACACGCCTTCCATATTAGGATTACTGCAACTTCTTAACAAAGGTCAGGTGGCGGAAGCTCAGATTAGCATTATAGAAGGATGGACATTCAATCAGTTGAGAGATGTTTTAAATGTACATCCTGATGTTCGGCATGACACATTGGGCATGAGCAATAAGGGTATTTTGCAACGACTCGGTGTATTAGAAAGCCATGCTGAAGGATTATTTTTCCCGGATACCTATTATTTTACTAGTGGAGCTAGTGATTTGGTTGTATTGCAACAAGCCCAACAAACCATGCAAAGACACTTAAATAAGAGTTGGATGATGCGTGCACCTAATTTGCCCTTGAAAACACCTTATCAAGCACTGATTCTTGCTTCAATTGTAGAGAAAGAAACAGGGCAGGCGAGTGACCGTGCCATGATTGCCGGCGTTTTTCTTAACCGATTGAAAATAGGAATGAAATTGCAAACAGACCCTACTGTTATTTACGGCATAGGGGCGACATTTGACGGGAATTTGCGCCGTCGCGACTTGTTAAAAGACACACCCTACAACACTTACACCCGTTATGGCTTGCCGCCCACGCCCATTGCTCTACCTGGGTTGGCAGCATTGCAGGCAGTCACCCAACCTGCTGCGACTGAAGCCTTATATTTTGTGGCGCGAGGTGACGGCAGCTCAGAGTTTTCAAAATTGCTGCGCGATCACAACAACGCAGTGAATCGCTATCAAAAATGAACCCAAAAATGGCTAAGCCAAAATTTATTACATTTGAAGGCATAGATGGCGCGGGCAAAAGTACCCACATCGCTTGGTTTGCTGAAATCTTGCGGCAGCGCGGAATTAAGGTGCTACTTACCCGCGAGCCAGGCGGCACGCCCTTGGGTGAAAGTCTACGAGAAATCTTATTAAATCATCCCATGCATCCTGAAACTGAGGCCATGCTGATGTTTGCCGCCCGCCTAGAGCACGTAGAACAGGTGATTAAACCCGCTTTGGCGCAAGAAACTTGGGTGATTTCGGATCGTTTCAGCGATGCCAGTTTTGCTTATCAAGGCGGGGGCAGGGGGGTGAATATGGAAAAATTGGCGCAGCTTGAGCACTGGGTGCATGCTGATCTGCAACCGGATTTGACCCTGTTGTTTGACTTACCTGTAGAAGTGGCGCGGCAACGCCTATCGAATAACTTAATCTTAGACCGCTTCGAGCAAGAAAGAAGCAATTTTTTTGAGCGTGTTAGGCAAGCATATTTAACGCGTTACCAGCGAAATCTGCAGCGTTTCGCCTTAATTGATGCCACCCGCACGCCAGATGAAGTTAAAGAAATACTTGAGAAAGTCATTTCAACCAATTGTTAATTAAATAAAATGACGGAGCTATATCCTTGGCAAAATGAATTGTGGGCACGCTGGAACGCGTTACGCATTCGTATGCCCCAAGCCTTGCTATTAAAAGGGGCAGAGGGGGTGGGAAAATTTGACTTTGCCATGAATGTTGCCCAGTCTCTATTGTGCGAGCACGCTCAGGAGGGCTCAGTAGCTTGCCAAAATTGCCCTGCCTGCCATTGGTTTAGCCAACAATCCCACCCCGACTTTCGGCTGATTCAATCAGCAGCATTATCAGCCAATGAGGACGAAAAAGAAGGCGATAAAAAACCAGCCAAGCAAATTACTGTTGAACAAATTAGGGCTTTATCAAACTTTGCCAGCCTTTCTGCACATCAAGGTAGCCATCGGGTAGCATTGATTCATCCTGCTGAATCAATGAGCAATAATGCCGCAAATGCGTTGCTTAAAATCCTTGAAGAACCACCTAATAAAATGCTGATTATATTAATCAGCCACAAGCCGCAATGGTTATTACCCACCATTCGCAGTCGTTGCCTGAGTTTTGCCGCACCACTACCTAAACTGGAAGTTTCCACATCTTGGCTGCAAAAACAAAATGTTAACAATCCTCAAGCATTGCTTGCTCAAACAGGCTTTGCCCCGCTGCTCGCTTTGCGCTTGGCCGAGGAAGATGCACAATCTATCGAGCAATATCAAAATGTTATGTGCGCCATGACGCAGCCAGAAAAGATGGACATTTATATCTTGGCAGAACAGCTCAAAAATATTGAGCCTGCCAAATTAATCAATTGGTTACAACAATGGTGTCATGATCTCGCCAATGCCAAGCTCACAGGAAATATCCGCTATTTTGCAGAGTATGCCGATTCAATTCATACCTTGTCGAGCAAGGTAAACGTGCATAACTTATTAAATTATCAATCAAAATTGATAATTGCTAGAAGAGAGGCCACGCACCCGCTCAACCCCAAGCTGCTGTATGAATCCATTTTGCTGGCTTACCAGCAAACCATGCTGAAAACCGCATAATGTTTATCGACTCGCATTGCCACATTAATTTTGCAGAGCTGGCAGAGCGCATGGACGAGGTTTTGGACAATATGCGCCAAAACCAAGTTACGCACGCTTTATGTGTCTCGGTTAATCTTGAAAGTTTTTATCAGGTACAAGAGCTTGCAGAAAAATATCCGCATATTTACGCTTCTGTAGGTGTGCATCCAGACCATGAATCTGAGACCGAACCAACAGTAGAAAAGCTAATGCGGCTAGCTCAGCACCCTAAAGTTGTGGCAATTGGCGAAACAGGGCTAGATTACTTCAGGCTTAAAGGTGATCTAGAGTGGCAGAGGGAACGCTTTCGCACCCACATACGTGCAGCTAAAGCTTGTTTCAAGCCATTGATTATACACACGCGTGAATCTGCTGTAGATACGCTGCGTATCATGGCTGAAGAAGGGGCGGCTGAAATTGGCGGGGTGATGCATTGTTTCACTGAAACGCTGGACGTTGCACTGGCTGCGATCGATATGAACTTCTACATCTCATTTTCAGGCATCGTTACTTTTAAAAATGCAAATATTATTAAAGAAGTAGCGAAAAAAATTCCGCTAGAGCGCATGCTGATTGAAACAGATTCCCCATATTTAGCTCCTGTGCCATTTCGTGGCAAGCTTAATCAACCTGCCTATGTGAAACACGTAGCAGAGGAGATTGCCAATCTTCGTGGAATTTCAGCTATTGAAGTTGGACAAGTTACTTCAAACAACTTTAATTCATTGTTTTTATTTAAATAATTAATTGTTATTATTGAAATAAAAGTTATTTATTCCAAAGTGTATGCCAGCAATCAAATCCCCAATACTTCGCATAATGTATATTATGTCAAATTGGAATTTATGGATGGTTATCTATTTTTATCAGCGGCTTGCTTGTTGTTGTTTACACTCTTTCGCTTTTACATAACAAGGAAAAGCCCCAATGACTCCCCACCCCCGTGACTTGTTCGGCGAAGTGCCCGTGACCGTGGAGGATTTATATTTGTGGTGCGCGGTGATCGCGCCGCGCATTGCGCCCCGGCATTTGGATTATTACATCAAGTATTGGGACGTGGCCGGAAAAATCCGCGCTTCTAAAATAGATGGATACTTCGACACACTTGAGGCGGAATTAGCCGAACGCACCCGCCGCACCGAGCGCAGCATCGCCCCGCAGCATCGCTTGAGCCATTTGTACGAGCTCAGGCTGTCAGATCTTCCCTAAACAGCAAAGCCCCGCCCTGCCCTTTAATAATCTTGGCCAACTGGTGCGATTGCAGGTACGCCACCAGTGCCAGCGCACCGATTGCCCATAGCGCGATGCTTTGGGCGCGGGTCATTTGTAGACCTCGCCTCGATGGCCTACGCGCACGATCCAGACGATGAGTTCCCGATCTCGGATTTCACAGATCAGGCGATAATCCCCCACCCGATACCGCCATTCCCGCTCATCGCCCGTGAGGGCGCGACCAGAAAATCGCGGGTTAACCGAGGCTTCGATTTTATCGACCAAGGCCAATATGCGCTTTTGCAACGGCTTATCCAGCCGCCCGATAGCTTTGCTTGCCGCTTTTGAATAGATGACTTTATAAGCCAAGCTTGGCCTTCAATTCGGCGTGAGTAATCATTTCCCCCCCCGCTTTTTTTGCGTCGGCAATGGCTTTGCTATCGGCCATGTCTTCGAGGTATTCGAGCAGGGCTTTTTTAACGATGGTGGCGCGGGTGGTTTTGAAGTCCTTGGCCGCCAGCGATAGCGCGCGGTCAATGTCTTTGGTGATGCGGACGGCGGCAGGTTCTGCGCGGCGTGCGGTAGCGGTGGTCATAGTGTTCCCTCCAGAGCGTTGTGACGGTTTGGATTTTACGCCAAACAGCCCGGAAAGGAAATCCATGGCCACGGCTACTTTTTAAGGAAGCGGCCTGTGCGTTTGCTGCGCGTGACGCGTTTTTTAGCTTTTGGTTTGGTTTTGCGCTTTTTAGTGGCCATGGTTTTTTCTCCCTTCGTAAATAACATCGATGCGGTCGTGCGCGCGGGCCGATGCGCGCATGGCTTCTTCTACGCGCTGGTGCATGGCTTTGAGGTCGGCGCGGATGCCGCCGTAGATCGCGCCGCCGGTGACCAATATGCCAGCGAGTTGGATCAAATCACTGTTGGTCAGATCGGCGATCACGGCGCGGGATTTTGCAGGCGTTGTTTGATCTCGGCCACCAGCTCATCATCGAGGGTGTTGGTGGTCATGGGTGCGAGTTTTTCCGCGCAGTAGATGATCACGCGGGTGAGCACGGCTTCAAAGAATGCCGCCGTAGCCAAGCGGC